>JBKJYG010000487.1:0-3409 GCA_046715905.1 Hyphomicrobiaceae bacterium
AGCTGCCCTGGCGCGGACTGGTTCTGGCCAAGCGTCGGCGATAGGATTGCTCGCAACGTCACGCCGTCTGATGACAGCCATGCAATTTATAATGAAGGACCGCAATGCTATCGTGACGGGGGGCAGCATGGGAATCGGGCTGGCTATTGCGCAGTCCTTCGCCCGAGCCGGCGCCAACGTGGCGATCGTCGCCCGGCGCCCCGATGTGCTCGAGGCTGCGCGCCAAAGCATTGCCGAGGCGGCCGCCGGCGCGCCGGAGGCCAAGCCGCGCGTCATCGTCATCGCGGCGGATGTCGCCAAGGCCGATGACTGCGCGCGGGTCATCAAGACCGCCGAAAACGAGCTGGGCCCCATCGACGTGCTCGTCAACAACGCGGGGGCTTCCACGCGCGGTCCCTTCGAGACCATTACCGATCAAGTCTGGCAGCAAGATCTCGATCTCAAGCTGTTTGCCGCCATCCGGTTATCCCGCCTGGTGCTGCCGGGCATGAAGTCACGTCGCTATGGACGTATCGTCAACGTCCTGAATACCGGTGCCAAGGCTCCGCAGGCCGAGGGCTCGCCGACCGCCGTGACCCGCGCTGCGGGCATGGCGCTGACCAAGGTGCTGGCCGGGGAGGGTGCGCGGCATAATGTGCTCGTCAACGCCCTTCTCGTCGGCCGCATCGAGAGCGACCAGTGGACGCGCCGTCATGCGGCAGAAGGCAAGAACCAGAGCCTGGACGACTATTACGCGGAGATGGGCAAGTCCCTCCCCATGGGCCGCCTGGGTACGGCGCAGGAGTTCGCCAATGCGGCCGTGTTCCTGGCCTCGGACGCGGGATCGTACATCAACGGCACGGCGATCAACGTCGACGGCGGGCTGTGCCCCGTGGTGTAGGTCGCGTTGTCGCGGGTCTGGTCCTTCCGGCTGAACGCATGTCGCGAGTGCGAATTGGCGGTCCAAAACCCGCCGCTTCTATGGCATAAGGAGGCATCATAGCGAATCCGGGCGCTGGGCGACCCCTTGCCTCCGGCGCCTCTATCCAGGAACGGGCATGTATCGAGGTCTGCTGATCACGGGCGGTCTTCTCGTCGGTCTCCTGGCGGCGCTGTTTGTCGTGCCGACGTTGGTGGATTGGAACCGCTATCGAGGCGTTTTCGAGGAGGAGGCGACGCGCCTGCTCGGACGGGAGGTTCGCGTCGGCGGCCGCGTCAACTTGCGCCTGTTGCCGGTGCCCCTGATCCGCTTCGAGAAGGTGCGCATCGCCGATACCCAGGCCGCCGTCGGTGAACCGTTGTTCAAGGCGGACGATTTCACGGTCTGGCTGGCCGTGGGTCCCCTGTTTGGCGGCAACCTGCAGGCCAGCGATATCGAGCTGCGACGGCCGACGCTGACGCTCGTGCTCGACGGCGAAGGTGGCGGCAATTGGAGCAGCCTTGCGGTTGCCGCCTCCTCCTCGACATTCGCGCGCACGCGGGTGGCCCTCGATGCCGTCCGCATCACCGATGGCACAGTGGCCATTCGTGGACCGAGCGGCGACGAGCGGGTCCGCTTCGAGCACATCAACGGCGAGGTCTCGGCTCCGGCCCTCGAAGGCCCTTATCGGCTGAATGTCGCATTTGCCCAGGATCGCAGGGTGCGCGAGGTCAAGCTGTCGACGGCCAAGCCCGATGCCGATGGCGCGTTTCGCATGAAAGGTGCGCTGCGGCTGCCGGCAACGGGCGCGAGCTTCGCGCTCGACGGCCGGGTGAGCGATCTGATGCACAAGGTTCGCGTCGACGGCGAGGTGACCGCGCGCATGCCGCTGCCTCAATCGCGCGCCGACGAGACGGGCGCCCGGACCGGGCCCAGTGCCACGCGCTCGACGGATGCCCAGCCGCCGCCCGGGTTTGATCTCCGCGCCAAGCTCACCGCCGATACCAGCCGGCTCGAGCTGGCCGACATCAACCTTTCCCTCGAGGGTGAAGGGCCGCCGCAGATTGCCACCGGCGAGGCCAGCGTCGGGTGGCAGGGGAGCGCCGATTGGAAGGTGCGGCTCGCCTCGCGATGGCTCGATCTTGACCGAGTCACGGCCCCGGGCGGCAGCGATACGCTGCGCGAGCCCGTCGAACGGCTGCTGCGGGGGTTGGACGATGCCATCCCCGCGCACGGCCGCACCGAGGTCACGTTCGATCTGGAGCAGGCGACGCTGGGCGGAGAGATAGCGAGCGGTCTGCGTGCCGTCGTCGAGCGGGCCGACGGCGCGCTGCGCATCAAGAGCCTGCAGGCGATGCTGCCGGGCGCCGGCCGGTTGCAGGCCTCAGGTGTGCTGGCCGTCAATAATGCCGATACTCTGTTCGAGGGAGAACTTGGCCTCAGGGGCGGCAGCCTCAGGCGGTTCTGGTCGTGGTCGCGGCGGAGCGGCGGCAGCGCGGCGGCGGGATCGACTCCGGATGGTCCATTCGCCGTCCACGGCCGCGTGCAGTTCGGAGCGGAACGGGTGGCCGGACGCAATCTTGCCATCCGCTTCGGCGGCAGTGCCCTGACCGGCGATGTGACGTGGGCGGGTGGCCAGCGGCGCCAGTTCGTGGCCGCGCTGGACGGGTCGGAGATCGATCTCACGCCCTTGACCGGCGAGAACGAAGGGGCGCTGGCCAGCCTGCGGTCGCTCGTCGAGGCGTTGGCAGTCCCAACCACCGTCAAGGAGGGCCCCGCGCCCTGGCCCGAAGTGGTGCTGCGGCTTCGCGTGGGCCGGGTGGTGTCGGGACGGGAAGCCTTCCGGGATGTGGTCGCCGACGTCAAGTACACGGGCGGTAACCTCGTCATGCCGCTGCTGAAGCTGGGCTCCGACGAGGGTTGGACGATGGAGCTGCGTGGCGATGTCGCGCAATTGATGCAACCCGGTGTGAAGGGTGGGATCACGGCTCTCCTGACGGCACCGACTGCGACGGCGCTCGAGAAGCTGATGACCGTGCTCGACGTCCCGACGGCGGCTCGGCCGGCGGCTGACCAGCTTGTATCTCTCAGTCCGCTGCGGCTCGCCGGGCGTCTGGAGGCTGGGTATTCGGGGCCGGGCAACTGGGATCTCATGCTGGACGGCACCGCCGCGCTCAGCCGGGTGGCCGGAACCGTGCGATTCGCTCCATCGGGTCTGCCTTGGCGCGAGCGCCGCGCCGACGTGGCCGTAAACGTCGAGACGGCCCAGGCCAGCCAGCTTGTGGCCCAGCTAGCGCCGGGCTTCGCAAGGCCCTCGGCTGCTGGCCCGCCGGCGGCCGCCTCGACGCCTGGCCCGGCGCGGATCGCGGTGCGGGGCATCGGCGATGCGAGCACCGGATTTGTCTCGCTGATGACGCTGGATGCGCCGGGCGCTGCTGCCGTGTTTCGCGGTCGTGTGCTGCTCGACAGCACCGCGACCCTGGCCGTGGACGGGAGCGTGCGGCTCACTAT
>JBKJYG010000488.1:0-3221 GCA_046715905.1 Hyphomicrobiaceae bacterium
CGGGCCATGCGCATCGTGTCCATCGAACGTGGGCGCGATCCTAGACGCTACGCCATGGTGGCGTTTGGCGGCGCGGGACCGCTGCACGCGAGCCGGCTGGCGCGCATGCTCGGCGTGCCCCGGGTCATCGTCCCCGTCGGCGCCGGTGTCGGGTCCGCGATCGGGCTTCTCACGGCCGATGCCAAGATCGACGTCTCGGTGACACGCATCATGGTCATGGAGCCCGCAAACCTGTTGGTGATCGAAAGCCTGTTCGCCGATCTTGAAACGCGCGCACAAGCTGACCTCGCCAAGCTGCGGATTGCAGGCGCGGTCAAGTGGCGGCGGGGCGCTTACATGCGGTATGCTGGACAAGGCTTCGAGATTCGCGTCGGCCTGCCGCTCGGACGGGTCACGCCTGATTTTACCGCCGCTGCGATCGAGGCCTTCGAAGCCGCTTACAAGTCCACGTACGGCTATACCGATAGCGGCGCCACGGTCGAGGCCGTGGATTGGTTCCTCATCGCCACGCTGCCGGGATCGGGCGAACGCGGCGCCACGCATCGGCAGTTTCGCGATGAGCACACGACGGCGACCCACGTCAAGGCCAAGCGCCGGGCCTGGTTCCCCGAGGCAGGTGGGTTTGTCGAGTCGGCCGTGATCGACCGGTACTCAATGCAGCCGGGCGTTTCCATTGCCGGCCCGGGGCTGATCGAGGAGCGCGAGGCGACCACGGTCGTTTTGCCGGGCGACACGGCCTCGATCAGCCCCAACGGCCACCTTCTGATCAACATTGCCGGAGGCGCGGGATGAAGCCCAACAACCCGCGCGTCGACGCCATCACGCTGTCGGTGCTCTGGAACAGCCTGCTGTCCATCGCCGATGAAATGGGGACAGCGCTGCGGCGAACGGCCTTCTCCGAAGCGGTCCGGGAAGGCGATGATTTCTCGACCGGCATCTTCGACGGCCGCGGCCGTTTGATCGCCCAAGGCAACTTCACGCCGGGCCACCTGGGCGCCATGCCCTACGTGATCGAGAACGTGCTGAAGTTCCATGCGCCCGAAACGCTTAAGCCGGGCGACAGCATTCTGCTCAACGACTCGTTCCTGGGCGGCGGCCACTTCCCGGATTTCTTCCTGACCACGCCGGTGTTTCGCGAGGGCGCCATCATTGCCTATGCCGTGACCACCGCGCATCAGGTCGACATGGGCGGCGCCGCACCCGGCTCCCAGCGTGTGCAAGGCATCACCGAGGCGTTCCAGGAAGGCCTGCGCATTCTGCCGATCCGCATCGTCCGCGAGGGTCACTTCGACGAGGATCTGATGCGCATGATTCTCGGCAATGTGCGGGTACCGACGAAGGTGCGGGGCGATTTGAGGGCGCAACTCAACGCCAACCACGTTGGCGCTGAGCGGCTGCTGCGCCTGTATGAAACCTACGGCGTCGAGACCATGGCCCGCACCATTGATGCCATCCTCGAGCGCTCGGAGACGGAGACGCGCGCCATCATCGCCAAAATCCCGAGCGGCCGTTACGAGTTCGAGGACGTCCTGGACGATAGCGGTCCGGGGAGTGAGCCGATCAAGGTGCATGTGGCGGTCACGATCGCCGGCGACGGCATCGAGATCGACTTCACGGGCTCGGGCGGCACGGTGCAGGCGGCGCTCAACTCCTATATCAATTATACGCGTGCCTACGGCGTGTTCGCGACGCGCTGCCTGACAGAAGCCAACCTGCCCAACAACGAAGGCTCGTTTCGGCCGATCCGGGTTGTGGCGGAGGAAGGCTCCTTCTTCAATCCGCGATTCCCGGCCGCCAGCGGTGGACGCGCGGCCGTGCAAATCCGCATCTTCGACGCCATCAACGGCGCATTCGCCAAGTGTCTGCCGCATCGGGCCATGGGCGCCTTCTCGCACTGGTCCAACCCGAACATCGGCGGCACCGACCCCCGCACCGGAAAGCCGTTTATCATGTACGACATGCTGCTTGGCGGTTACGGGGGACGGTCGATGAAGGACGGTGTCGAGGCCATGTCGCCGGTGATGAACTGCTCAAACATTCCAGTCGAGGTCATCGAGCACAACAATCCCGTACGCGTGGAGCGCTTCGAGCTCATTCCGGATTCTGGCGGCCAGGGTCGCTATCGCGGCGGTTGCGGCGTCAGGAAGGACGTGCGGGTGATGGCCGATGCGGCCATGCTGACGTTGCTCGGCGACCGGCATCGCTTTGCGCCCTATGGCGTGTTCGGCGGAGCGCCGGGCGCGGTCGGCCAGTCGATCGTCTTCTCGGGCAACGAGGCCCGGGAGTACGGGTCCAAGGAGGTCGTCACGTTGCGTTACGGCGATGTCGTGAGCCTGCGCACGTCCGGCGCGGGCGGCTATGGCCCGCCGGCCGATCGGGACCTGTCGCAGGTGGCTGACGACGTTGCCGACGGCTACGTCAGCGAGAGGGTGGCGGCGGACGTCTACGGCTACAGGAGTGCTAAACGGGACACTTAGGCCGTGCGGTACGTCCGTGCGGCCTCGGCCTCCAGGGCGGCGTAGTCGGGATCGGGACGGCCAGCCTTGGCCAGTGCCGCCTCGCAGCCCTTCACCAGCGCCACAACGGTCTCGTTATAAGGCACCGCGATGCCCAGCGCTCGTGCCTCGCGCACGACGGCGCCATTGATGGCGTCGATCTCGGTCGGCCGCCCCGCCTCTACATGCTGCATCATCGATGGCTTTGAGAAATGCGTCCATGCGAGCCGGCGGATCGCCTGCTTGATGTCGGGATCGGGCAGCTCGATGCCTTTGGCGCGTGCCACGGCGAGAAATTCGTCAACGAGCTGATCGCGCAGCCGGTCGAGTTCGGGTGTGCGTGCCACCTCCCCGAGGCGGAGGCCGGTCACGGCGCTGAGGCCGTTCAGGGCTGTGTTCCAGCCGAGCTTGTCCCAGAGGATGCCGGTGATGTTGCCATGCACGACGGTCGGCAACCCGGCGGCCGTCATCAGATCGGCGATCTGAGCAACGCGTGCCGAGCGCGCACCATCGAGTTCGCCGATCACGGTCTCCTTGACGTGCGTCAGGATCGGCCGGCCCGGCGACTGTCGTGCTGCCGAGCACTTGCTCGATCCGGCCAGCACGCGCTCGGGTCCCAGCACCGCCTGTAAGGCCTCGACGTTGCCGATGCCGTTCTGCAGCGTGATCGCCGGCGCACCAGGCTTGAGCACCTTTGCTGCCGTGGGCGCCGCGGCTGCGGTATCC
>JBKJYG010000489.1:0-3262 GCA_046715905.1 Hyphomicrobiaceae bacterium
AGCCCGACCAACACCACGGACCGGCGTCCGAGCGCCGTCTTGATGTCAGCCCGCGCTTCACGCCGTTTGGTGACGGCCGGCGCCTTTGGTTGGGTTCGCTTCATCGACTAAGACCGAATCATTTCACTGGCGGGCTGTCACGATCCGCATGCTGCTATCTTCCCTGATCTGGCGAGGTCTTGGCTTTTTAACATTGTGTTATGAGGTTTAGAGCTTGTTCGTTCAGAACTTACGTCACGCCAGAACCTTGCAGATTTGGAGATCCGCCTGCCCCGGTGATAATGGCGAGAGATAGAGCGGTTATCGACTAATTTCGGGGTTGGATCTTTATGCCCAGTCTCTTCCGGTTGCTCTTCGTGGTGGGTTTTATAGCCGCGGTGACGGCCGGAGGCCTCTACGTTTTGTCCGAGTACTTCGAGCCTGTCCCTTCAGAGGTCACCCAAACCGTTCCGGGCGTTAAGATTCGCCGGCAGTAGCGTGCCTCTCAAGTCTCGGGAATGGCGCATGCGATACTCTCCTTCCGTGCTCCCTTGCGTCATGCTGGGCGCCGTACTCGTGACCACCCTACCTTCCATCCTACGCGCGGAGGATAGCTGGAATCCGTTCCGCGAGGCCGGTAAGGCCGCCCGGCCGCCGGTGCCCGCCCCGCCTGCCTGGCAGCCTGGGTCATCTGCATTGCCCGAGCTGTCGGCCCGGCTTGATCCTCATTGGTCGGGCTCGGGGTATTCGGCGCCGGTCGAGCGGGGCGAGCTGCCCGTTATCGAGGATCGGTCGCGGTCCGCCGAGGGAAGCCCATCGAGCCCCGCTTTGCCCCCGAGAGGATCGGGTTTGCCCGGCGACCTCTGGCTGGGGCTCGACATCGCGCGTATTCAGGATCTTGTTTCGGGGCTGTCCATGCCGCCCCGATCGCCGGCCTTGGCAGCCGTTTGGCGACGCTTTTGGTCGCAAGGTAGCACGCCTCCCACGGGGGGACGCGCTCCTGGTCATGGAGAGGCCCTGGCCCGCGAAGTCCTCTATCGTTCGGGGTTCGTTGCCGAATTGGCTGCTCGTGCGCCGATGGCTGCGAGTTCGGCCACCGCTGAGCTCAGCTATGAAGCGCTCGCGCTTCGCCTCGGCCTGGCCATGGGACAGACCGAGCCTGGTTGTGCCCGGGCCAAAGATCTGGCGCGGAGCCCGGGCGATACGGCCAAGCCCATACGCGGCGATATGCTGCTCCTGGCGGGCTATTGTGCTGCCTTGCAGGGCAACCGGGCTGCAGCCGGGCTTGCAGCGGAGCTGGCGCAAGCGGAAGGCGTCGGACCCGTCCTGGCGGTGGGTGCCCTCGATGCCGTGAGATCGGGGGTCGTTTTCACGCCCAAACTGCCGAAACGGCTGTCATTACTCGACTATCGGTATCTGCAGCTCGCGGGTGTGGTCCTCGATACTGATGTTCTGATCGAGCGTGCCGAGCCTGCATTGCTGGCCGCCTTGGCGCTGGGCTTCCTCGCATCAGGAGAGGGGCGCGAGCAAGCAATGCTGCGAGTTCGAGCTGCAGAGCGCGCCGCTCGGGCGGGCATCATCGAAGCCGGCCAGCTTGCGATTGCCTATCGGGAGGCGGCACGGGCCAACGCAACCGGTCCGGAAACGGCCGACGCGGGGCTGCGCCGCGCCAGCCTTTTCACGGCGATCGAGGCCGAACGTGTGGCGGCCCAAAAAACGCGGCTGATCCGCAGCCTGCTGGATGAGGCGCACCGTGAGGGGCTGTACGCCGTCCTGGCCGATGGCCTCGCCGGCACCATCGAGGCGCTGACGCCGGCGCCAGAGATCGGATGGTTTGCTGAAACGGCCGTCGAGATCAACCTGAGCGCCGGGCGGTACGCTGCGGCTCGGACCTGGATCGTGTTTGCCTCCAGCAACGACCCTGCCCGTGACCTGCGGCATTGGCTGGCCTTGGTCGACATTGCCGATCCGAAGTCGTCCGGAGGGCGTGGCACGGCCCTGTCGAGCGTGGAAAGCTTGTCGGGACGAGATCGCTTTAAGCCCGGCCTGCTGCACCGGATTGCGACCGTGCTCGATGCGCTGGACCACCCAATTCCTGTTCCCCTCTGGGAGGTGGCGAGCCGAACGTCGCCCCCGATATCGGGACACTTGCCCGAGACGGGGGTCTTGAGCCAACTGCAGGAGGCCGCCAAGGCACAACAGGTGGGCCACACCGTGCTGCTCGTTCACCGCACCATGGGTCCCGATGGGGCTGACGGCGCCCACATGATTGCGCTCGGCGATTCCATCCGCGCCCTGCGCCGGACGGGGCTCGACCCCGATGCGCGCCGCCTCGCTCTCGAGGCGCTGTTTGCGGCATGGCCGCGGACGGCGTCCAACTGATGGCGCGCCCAGCCGACAGCGTCGCGGACGCTGATCCCGCCAAGCTGATCGAAGCCTTTCTCGACATGATGGCCGCCGAGCGCGGTGCCGCGCGCAACACAATTGATGCCTATCGCCGCGACCTCGAGGACTTCAGCGCCGCAACCAGCAGCTTGGCGGGCAGCCTCCTCACGCTCAGCCCAGCCGATCTGCGCCGCTACCAGGCATCGATGGCGCACGCGGGACTGGCGGCTGCGACCCGGGCCCGGCGGCTCTCGGCCATCCGCCGCTTCTACCGTTTTCTCGAAGCCGAAGAGATCATCGCCAGCAATCCCACGGTCGGGCTGAGCGGACCGAAGACCGCGGCCAGCTTGCCCAAAATCCTTTCGGTCGCCGAGGTCGAGCGGCTGCTCGAGGCGGCGCGCCGTCGTCCGGCTGAGCGAAGGGGACGCGAGCGCTTCAGGGCCTTGCGGCTGCATGCTCTGCTGGAGGTGCTTTACGCAACCGGCATGCGGGTAACGGAGCTCGTATCGCTGCCCCGAGCGGTGCTGACGGGCGAGGATCGGGTGCTGACGATCACGGGCAAGGGCGGACGTCAGCGGCTGGTGCCCCTCAACTCGGCGGCCCGCAGCGCGCTCGAGCGCTATCTGGCGGCCGGCTCCGAGCCCGACGCGGATGTGGCGCCGATGCTGAAGACCAAGTGGCTGTTTCCGTCCAAAAGTGCCGATGGCCACTTGACGCGGCAGCGGCTGGGTCAAGAGCTGAAAGAATTGGCGCTCGCGACCGGCTTGGATCCGGAACGGATCTCGCCGCATGTACTTCGACATGCCTTTGCCAGCCACCTGCTGGATCGAGGAGCGGATTTGCGGGCCGTCCAACAGTTGCTCGGACACGCGGACATCTCGACCACCCAGATCTATAC
>JBKJYG010000490.1:0-5373 GCA_046715905.1 Hyphomicrobiaceae bacterium
GTTGAATGCCCTGCAGCATCAGCGGCTTGAGCATGGCTCGAGCGCCATATATGGCGGCCGTGTAGCCAGCCGGACCTGATCCGAGAACAAGCACGTGGGCGTGTGTTGGCGTCGTCATGAGTTCCCCGAGCTGCCTAAGCTATGCGTGCACTGCATATGGGGGTTTTTCGGGTGTGAAGCAAGCTCGGTCGTCTGCGGTTGTGTGTCCTTGTTGCGCGACGGGCAGGGGATCAGAGCTGGGGTCGTAGGTGGCGAGAGATCGGCAATTGGGTTGGCAAGACATTCCCGTTGGAGGCAATGTCCTGAGGACGAACTAAAATCCGGCGACGAGGGTTACTTCCAGCGCTTGCCAAGTTCGCGATAGTCCCCCTTCGCCCCACCCGTAACCCTAGATCAGCTTCAACGCCTTCAAGCTGGCGTGGCCCTGGCGGCCGACGATGATGTGGTCGTGCACGGAGATGCCGAGGGGCGCTGCCGCGACCACAATCTGCTTCGTCATCTCGATGTCGGCGCGCGAGGGCGTCGGATCTCCTGAGGGATGATTGTGCACCAGGATGATGTCGGTCGCCGTAAGCTCCAGACTTCGCTTGAGGACCTCTCGGACATAGACCGGCGTGTGATCCACCGTGCCGCGCTGCTGCACCTCGTCGGCGATCAGCTGATTGCGTTTGTCGAGAAACAGAATGCGGAAACATTCCCGGTCGTTGAAGCCTTGCGCCGCCCGGCAGTAATCGAGCACCGCCGTCCAGGACCCGAGCACTTGGCGGCCGAGCAGTTCACCCCGTGACAGCCGGAGCGCAGCGGCGTGAATGAGCTTCAGCTCCTCGATCGCGCGGTCGGCAATGCCGTCCACCTCGGCCAAGCGGTCGGGCGCCGCATTCAACACGTCCGCAAATGACCCAAACCGCGTCAGCAATCGCTTTGCCAAGGGCTTCGTATCGCCCTGAGGAAAGACGCGGAACAAGATCATTTCGAGCAATTCGTAATCGGGCATGGCATCGGCCCCGCCGTCACGAAAACGGGCGCGCAGGCGGCGGCGGTGTCCAGCCTTGTCGTCATCCGCGGTGCCGCCGACCTTCTTTGGCTTCAAGCCCAAAGGCTCTTTGGACTTGGTTCGTTGGCCGGCTGAACGATGGGCCACCGGGGCAGAGTCGACCGACTGATTCGGGTTTGCTACTTCCTCCAATGCGGGCTCGAACAGGCCCGTCTGCTCCGAGCCCTCACTGGCCTCCGCGTGGTCCCGTTTCCGACCCTGCATCCGAGCTTGGCCCCTTCTACACGCGCCCAGCTCTGATCGTCGCTCAGGCGGCAGTCCCGTTGTAGGGCGGGCGATGATAGCCGCCCGGTGAATACGTGAACACCTCGCACCCGTCTTTCGTCACCCCGACCGTGTGCTCGAACTGCGCCGACAGCTCGCGATCGCGCGTGACGGCCGTCCAGCCATCGGGCAGAACCTTCACCGTGGCGCGGCCAAGATTGATCATCGGCTCGATCGTGAACAGCATGCCGGGCTCGAGCAGCACGCCATCGCCGGCCTCGCCGTAATGCAGGATATTGGGCCGGTCGTGGAACACGCGCCCCAAGCCGTGGCCTCAGAAATCGCGAACCACACTGCAGCGCTGGCTTTCGGCGTAGGCTTGGATCGCGGCGCCGATGTGTCCTGTCGTGCGGCCGGTTTTCACCGCGGCCATGCCTCGGATAAGAGCTTCGTAGGTGACGTCGATCAAGCGTTCGGCGCGGCGTGAAATCGGACCAATGGCATACATGCGGCTGGTATCGCCATGCCAGCCTTCCACGATCAGCGTCACGTCGATGTTGACGATATCGCCATCGCGCAGCGGTTTGGGTCCCGGGAACCCGTGGCAGACGACGTGGTTGACGGAGGTGCAGATCGAGCGGGGAAACCCGCGATAATTGAGCGGCGCCGGGATCGCCCGATGATCCATCGCAAACTCGAACACCAGATCATCCAGCCGCTCGGTGGTTACGCCAGCAATGACGTGCGGCACCAGCATATCGAGCGCCGCGGCGGCCACCTGGCCGGCCTTGCGCATACCAGCGAACGCCTCGGGCCCGTGCAGCGGAATGCGACCCTCGCGGTTCGACTGGGCGCGATTGTATTCGAGGTTGGACATCAAAATCCCACTCGTTGCAGGACGCTCCCGGCTCTGATTTAGGAACGATGGGTGACGAGGGCAACCAAAACCATCCATCGACAGACCCATGCGCAATCCCCGGCGCGAGGCCGGGGTTGGGGTGTGATCCTGTGTGAGCCGAGCCCACGGGTGCGCTCAATATCTCACTCGGCCGCGACTTCGCCGGCCGTCGTCTCGGCCACGAGCTTTTGTGCCTGCCCCGTCCAGTCACCCTTCTCGATGGCGCCGTCGAGAGACAAGGCTTCCTCGACGTTGGCGATGTCGTCGTCGGACCAATTGGCGATCTGGTCGAACTTCGTGCAGCCGAGCGTGTTCAGGCGGCCGGCCAAAAGCGGCGTGATGCCGTCGATCCGCTTCAGGTCGTCGGGCTCGCCCTTGACCTTCTTGAAGCCCTTCCAGGCGGCCGCGAGTTTCTTGGCCCGGGCATCGGTGCGTTCGACGATGCGGGCGGCCTTGCCGCGCCGGCCGCGCAGATAATAAAGCTTGGCCCGCCGCACCTTGCCGCGGCGCACGACCTCGATTTCTGAAATGAAGGGCGAGTAGATCGGGAACACCCGTTCGACGCCCTCGCCGTAGGAAATCTTGCGCACCGTAAAGCTTTCGTTAACCCCGCGGCCGGCACGCGAGATGCACACGCCTTCATAAGCTTGGAAGCGGACCGCTCCGCCCTTCGCATCGTCCTTCTTGGGTTTGGCTTTTGCCTTGCCCTTCGTCTCGGGCTCAGCTTCCGACACTCGAACAGTGACCTTCAGGGTGTCGCCGGGCCCGAACACGGGCACACCGCGCTTGGCCAGTACCGCCTGCAGCTGCTCGTTTTCGAGCTCTTGTATGATGTTCATGTTGATTGTCCTGAATTTTTCATCATCAGCAGAGGAGCGGCGCCGCCTCAGAAGGAAGGACGGACGACGGCTCATGCGGCCCTGTAAGGGCTCAGTCCGCGGGGTTTCGAGAAGCGATTGCGCGTGAATAGCCCATGCCGATGCGGTTGTCGACTGCTTCAGGCCGGCAATCAGCCGCAGGACGGCCTGTGGCCGTGGGCGGGGCCGAGCTTAAGCTTCCAGCAACTTAGTGAAAGTAGGATTTGAATCCGCAGAGGGACAGACCCAGCCGTGCCGCTCCGATCACCCCCTCAGGGCTTGAGGCTAGGACGCGCCAGTGACCAAAACTCCTTTCAGCATCCAAAGAGTGTTGCTCGGATCGATCGTCATCCTGCTTATTCTTATCCTGGGCAGCACCAGTTACCAAGCCATGCAGAGCTTCCAGGCTCGTCAATCGGCCGAGCGCGTTCGACTGGGCAATGCCGCGACCGACCTGCTTCTGGCGGCGGCTGGGCATTGGGCGGCGGAACGCGGCGCCACTCTCGGCGCGCTAAGGGAGGCCGGTGCCGCGCCTGAGGCCCGCCTCCAGGTGATCGCTGATCGCATGCGGCGGGCTGATGCGGCTTTTCAAACCGCCCTGCAAAGCTGGACGTGGCGCACGTCCGACGGAGCCGAGCCGGCCGAGGTTAAAGAGGTAAAAGCGCGTCTGAGCGAAGTCACACAGTTGCGAGGCTTGCGTGATCGGGAGCTTCGTCTGGCGCGAGATCATCGCGATCCGACATTGCCCGGGCGTTGGTTCACAACCATCAGTTCGCTTATCGAAACCTCCCAGCGGCTGCGTCAAAGTAATGAGTTCGGCGAACAGGGCGCAGGCGCTCGTCAGACTCAACTCCAGCAGCTCAAGCATCAGCTCTATATCATGAGCGAGTATGCGGGCCGCGAGCGAGCACAAGTGGGGGGATTTATTGCCGAGGAGCAGAAGCTCTTCGGGGAGAGGCTCCTCCCGCTGACCGGCTATCGCAACCGAGTTGAAACAGCTTGGTCCTCGGTTCAGGTCGTTATTGACCAGGAGAAGAATGAGCCGGCGCTTGAACACTTGGCCGAGGCCGTAAAGAAGAAATTCTTCGGTGAATTCGAGGAGCTGCGGCGTGCGGTCTACAGGTCCGGGCGATCGAGCAACGTCTACGCGCTGACCAGCGTGGAATGGTTCAATGCTTCGACCGCGGCCATCGACACGCTCCTGTCGTTGAGCGTGGCCGTGGGCAAGCTGATCGATGAACTGATGTCTGAAACGGAGCGTGCGAGTGCTGTTCACCTGTCCATTTCAATGGCGGTCCTCAGCTTCGGCATTGCCGTCGGCGGATTGATCCTTTGGATCGTGCAGTTCCGCGTCGTGGCGCGGCTCAAAACCATGACACGTACCATGCTGCAACTGGCTGATGGCGATCTTCAGGTCACGGTCCTCGGCTCCGGGGACCGTGATGAGATCGGGGACATGGCGCGTGCGGTCCAGGTGTTCAAAGGCAATGCCGTCGACAAGCAACGGCTCGACGAGGAGGTTGCCGCGCGGCGCGATGCCCTGCAAAAATCCAGCGAAGAGGCACTCCTCCTCGAGCGCCGGTTCCAGGAGGATGTCACGGGTCTGATCGATGCGGCGGTGGCGGGCGATTTTTCATCGAGGGTCGATCTGGCTGGCAAAAGCGGCCTGATGCTGAAGCTCGGCGAGGGCGTCAATCAATGGGCCGACACCATCAGCGACGCCTTCCGACAGGTCATAGAAGTTATGTCGTCCTTAGCGCGGGGCGACCTGACGACGCGCATGCAGGGTCACACCAAGGGCGACTTGCTGCAACTGCAAACCGACGTCAATCGCATGAGCGAAGACATTCGCAAAGTGGTCGATCGGATCGTGTTGTCGACCACGACGGTGCAGGGGACGACCCAGGAAATCGGAGCGGGGATCGCGAATTTGTCCGAGCGCACCGAGCAGCAGGCTTCCTCGTTGGAGGAAACCGCAGCTTCGATGGAGGAAATGTCGGCCATCGTCCGCCAGACCGCCAATCATGCCATCGAGGCGGATAAAGCTGCGACGGGCGCGCGCGACCTGGCAAGGGCCAGCAGTGGCATTGCAGGCGATGCGATTGCGGCGATGTCGAAAATCGAAGCCTCCTCCCGCCAGATCACCGAGATCGTCGGCCTGATTGAGGAGATTGCCTTCCAAACCAATATCCTGGCGCTCAACGCGGCGGTCGAGGCAGCGCGCGCCGGGGATGCGGGCCGGGGTTTCGCGGTGGTTGCCAACGAGGTTCGCGGCCTGTCGCTACGCTCGAGCCAGGCGCTGAAGGTATTCATGGTTGAGATCATCTACTCCGATGGGAGCGTCAAGGCCGGTGCCGGTC
>JBKJYG010000491.1:0-6978 GCA_046715905.1 Hyphomicrobiaceae bacterium
ACGCAGCGGCTGCTGCTCGAGGGCAAACGCTGCGTCGGCGTCAGCTACAGCGTCGGCGGCCAGATGCGCGAGGCGCGCGCGGGACGCGAGGTGATCGTCAGCGCCGGCGCCATCAACTCGCCGCAGCTCCTGGAACTGTCGGGCATCGGGGCGCCCCGCGTGCTCGCCAGCCAGGGTGTCGAGGTTCGCCATGCGCTGCCCGGCGTTGGCGAAAATCTGCGCGATCACTACGCGCCGCGCCTCAAGTGGACCGTCTCCAAGCGCGGCATGACCTACAACCAGACCGCGCGGGGGCTTGGCATGGCGTGGCAGGCCATGCGCTATGCTATGAATGGCGAGGGGCTCATCGGGCTGCCTGCGTCGCCCATCCGCGCCTATTTCCCGACCCGAGAAGGGCTTGCGGGACCCGATGCGTGCCTTGCCATCATGCCGTTCCTGGTCGATCCCGACATTTCGCTGTCGGCCGAGCGCGGGTTAACCCTCATCACGCATCAGTTGAGGCCAGAGAGCACGGGCAGCATCCACCTGCGCAGCAGCGACCCCACGCAGCCGCCGTCGATCCGCTTCAACTTCCTGTCGGCCAGCATCGATCGCGATTGCCTCCTCGATGCCATGCGGATCGCGCGGCGCATGATGGCGGCGCCGGCATTGGCCCCGCTCGGGTGCGTGGAGAAGGCGCCGGGCCCGGGCGTCCAGTCGGACAGCGAACTCCTCGATTGGGTCAGGGCCACCGCGGAGACCGCCTATCATCCGGTGGGAACCTGCAAAATGGGCACCGATGCGATGGCCGTGGTGGATAACAAGCTGGCCGTGCACGGGCTGCACGGGTTGCGCGTTGCCGATGCCTCCATCATGCCGACGCTCACCTCCGGCAATACCAATGCGCCCTCGATCATGATCGGCGAAAAGGCGGCGAGCATGGTCCTGGAGGCGGCCTGACGGCGGTCCGGCCGGGGCGGGCTCCTATGAAAATCGACTTGATTCGGGGCCTAATTTCGCCTAAAAGGTGATTACTTATGATCATCTCAACTTGGGAGTGGGTCTTCACGATCCGCTCCTTTTGTTTTGGCGTTGCAACGAACTCTGTCGCGCGTCGGACGAGCCAGGCGGCTCGCATGAAGCTGGTGACGCATAAAGCTGGTGACAATGCGCATTATGGGCGAGCCCCTCGGCGAGGCGCGCTTCTTTAAGGAAACGGGCGCCGCAGCAGCGATCGCGGAGTTGTCGGAGCCTGTGCTTGAGAGCCTCGGCTACCGGCTCGTTTTGGCCCGCATCATGGGCGGCCAAGGCGGTCAGGTGAGAACGGTCGAGATCCTGGCTGAGCGCCCCGACGGTTCGATGGCGATCGAGGATTGCGAAACGATTTCGCGAACGCTTTCGCCTTTGCTGGATGTGCACGATCCGGTCTCGGGGGCCTATCTGTTGCAGGTCTCATCGCCTGGCATCGATCGGCCTCTCGTGCGCCCGTCGGATTTTGAACGCTGGTCGGGTTTCGAGGCCAAGATCGAGACCCGTGAGTTGATCGGCGGCCGGCGACGGTTCAGGGGCCTGCTTGAGGGCTTTGCCGACGGCGAGGTGCGGATCGAAGTTGATTTGGCCAAGGAGGGGCGGCAGGTTTTGGGTCTTCCGGTCACGATGATCGAGGAGGCGCGCCTGGTGCTCACCGAGGCCCTGGTGCGGGAATCTCTACGGCAGGCAAAGAGATCGTCGCCGGCAAGAGATGACGTCGCGGACGCCCCGCCTCGCGGCAGCACGGATGAGGAAGAAGCGGCGCCGCCGCGTCTCAAGGCGCGCCGCCGCAAGCGATAGCGCGAGCAGGACGACAGGTTTCAACCGGGTTTGGCAAAGGAGACGGCGAGCATGGCTCAGGCAGGGATCAGCGCCAATCGGCTGGAGCTTCTCCAGATCGCAGACGCAGTAGCGCGCGAGAAGTCGATTGATCGCAAGATCGTCATCCAGGCCATGGAGGACGCGATCCAAAAGGCTGCCAAGCAGCGCTATGGTCAGGATAACGACATCCGCTGCGCGATCGACCCGAAGTCGGGAGAAACGCGCCTGATGCGCGTCGTCACCGTCGTCGACGCGGTGGAGAACGACAACACCCAGATCAGCGTAACCGACGCGCTGCTCAAAAAGCCGGATGCCAAGGCCGGCGACGAACTGGTCGAGCCCTTGCCGCCGCTCGATTTCGGCCGCGTTTCGGCGCAGAACGCCAAGCAGGTGATCGTCCAGAAGGTCCGCGAAGCCGAGCGCGACCGCCAGTTCAGCGAGTACAAGGATCGAGTCGGCGAGATCGTCAACGGCACGGTGAAACGGGTCGAGTATGGCAACGTCATCGTTGATCTGGGCCGCTCCGAGGGCATTGTCCGTCGCGACGAGATGATCCCGCGCGAGAACGTGCGCCTGGGCGACCGCATCCGCGCCTATATTTATGATGTGCGTCGGGAGCCGCGGGGGCCACAGATCTTTCTGTCCCGTGCCCGCCCCGAGTTCATGTCCAAGCTGTTCGCAATGGAAGTGCCCGAGATCTACGACAACATCGTCGAGATCAAGTCGGTGGCGCGTGACCCGGGCTCCCGGGCCAAGATCGCGGTCATCTCCAAGGACAGCTCGATCGACCCCGTCGGCGCCTGTGTCGGCATGCGCGGACAGCGCGTGCAGTCGGTGGTCAACGAGCTGCAGGGCGAGAAGGTCGACATCATCCAATGGAACGAGGACGCCGCGACGTTCATCGTCAACGCGCTGGCGCCCGCCGAGGTGTCGAAAGTCGTTCTCGACGAGGATTCGAACCGCATCGAGGTCGTGGTCGACGAGAAGCAGCTCTCGCTGGCCATCGGCCGGCGTGGCCAGAATGTGCGCCTGGCCTCCCAGCTCACTGGTTGGGACATCGACATCATGACCGACAACGAGGAAAGCGAGCGCCGGCAGAAGGAATTCACCGAGCGCACGCAGATGTTCATGGAGAAGCTCGATTGCGATGAGGTGATCGCGCAGCTCCTGGCCACGGAAGGGTTTGCCTCGATCGAGGAAGTGGCATTTGTCGATCTGTCGGAGATTGCCCATATAGAAGGCTTCTCGGAGCAGTCGGCCGAGACCATTCAAAACCAGGCGCGCGAGCACCTGCAGCGCGAGGAGTCCGATCGGGATGCCCGGCGCCGCGAGTTGGGGGTCTCAGACGAACTCGGCGAGCTGCCCGGCGTAAACTCGACGATGATGGTGGCTTTGGGTGAGAACGGCATCAAGACCGTCGAAGATCTTGCGGATTGCGCCACCGACGAGCTGGTCGGGTGGACCGAGCGGAAAAAAGACAAGGACGCGGAGCCGGTCCGTCATAAGGGCGCGCTTGAAAGCTTCGGCATCGGGCGCAAGGAAGCGGAAGATCTGATCATGGCCGCCCGCGTGCACGCGGGTTGGATCAAAGCCGAAGACCAGGCCGCGGAAGGGGACGAGGCCGAAGCCCAGGAGGGCGATGACTTGGAGGTCGCCGGGGTCGAAGCCGATACTGCTGTCACGGTGGGTGGCGCGACGGCCAAGGCCTGACCGGTACCGACGTCAGACGAAAGAGGATGATGGGCCAGCACTCGCACGTTCACCCGCCAGCGCAGGACGCGCCTGAGCCGCTGGAGCACGCTTCCAACGATCGGGAGCTTCCGGCGGGCGTAGACCCCGCGCCGCGCGCCGATGCCGGCGAAATCGAGGCGGAGGGCCCCGGGCCGGAGCGGACATGTGCCGTCACGCGCGCCAAGCTTGATCCTGATGAGCTGATCCGCTTCGTGCTGGGCCCAGACGGGATGATCGTTCCGGACCTCGCCGGTCGCCTGCCAGGGCGCGGCGTATGGGTGGCACTTGACTTCGATACGGTGCGCGATGCGGGCGGCCGCAACGTATTCGCGCGCAGCTTGAAGCGATCCGTGACGGTGCCCGAGCAGCTCGCCGAGATGGTGGCTCATCTTCTTGTTCGACGGGCGCTGGACGCGCTCAGTCTTGCCAACAAAGCCGGCCTCGTGGTGTGCGGATTTACCAAGACGGAGATCGCGATCGCCCGTGGCGACGCGGTCGTGCTCGTTCACGGGGCCGATGCAGCCGATGACGGGCGCATCAAACTCGAGCGGAAATTCAAGGCATTACATGCCGAGTTGGAGACCACGGATGCGTCACACATCGTGGGCCATCTCAATTCGGAGCAATTGAGCTTAGCCATGGGGCGGCCACATGTGGTACATGCTGCTTTGACCAAGGGTGGCGCGACCACACGATTCATAAAAGAAGCCGGGCGCTTGAAGCGGTACCGGGCAAAATCGCATGCAGGGGCGGCACCGCCGCCGATGACAGGTTGGATACAGAACACGCATGAGTGAGACGAAGGAAACGGGCGACAAAACCCACCGCGCTGGCGGCCCGAAGCTGAACGCGGGGCGTCGATCGGAATCGTCGGGTCATGTCCAGCAAAGCTTCAGCCATGGCCGCAAGAATGTGGTGGTGGTGGAGCACAAGAAGCGGCGAACGCTGGCGGTCCCCGGGGTTGCGGACAAGCCCGGCGTACGTGCCGATGCTGGTGGCCGTCCAGGGGGCGCCGGGACCGGGGCTCGCGGCGGTAGCGCGGCGGCGCCAGGGCGCCTGTCCACGGGCGAAGTCGACAAGCGCCAGCAGGCTTTGGTGGCCGAGCTGCGCCGGTCGGAGGAAGAGGACCAGCGCCGTCAAAAGGACGCTGCCGAGGCCCGTCGCCTAGCCGAGACCGAGGCCGCGCAGCGGGCGCAAGAGCCGACTTCCGTGGCAGCCGACCTCGCGGCGGGCACGAGCGAAGCGGCGACGCCGTCGGCAAGTCCTGCCGCTGCGCCGATCACGGCGCGCGCACCATCTCCGGCCTCGCGCGATCGCCCGACCACACCGGGAGGGCGCGTCGCTCCGGGCCGTCCCTCCGGGCGGCCGGTTCCCATCATTGGTGATGAGCCGCCGCCGACCGGCAAGCCCGGCGAGCTGCGCAAATCGCCAACCGATAGCGCCGCCGCGCGCCGCGCCAGACCGCAAGAGGAAGTGGTCGCCGACGATGATGACAGCCGCGCCAAGCGCAAAGGCGGGGTTATCAGCAAGGCGCCACGCCCCGCGATCAAGGTCGCCGACGAGCGCCGGGCCAGCGGCCGGCTGACGGTCGACAAGCTGTTGAACGATGAGCAGCGCGAACGTTCGCTGGCCTCCCTTCGCCGCAAGCGCGAGCGCGATCAGCGCCGCGCCATGGGTATTCAGCAGTCGCGCGAGAAAATCATGCGCGAGGTGACGATACCCGAGGTCATCACCATTCAGGAACTCGCCAATCGCATGACCGAGAAGGCGGTCGACGTCATCCGCCTGCTCATGAAGCAGGGCGCGATGCATCAGATCAACGATGTCATTGACGCCGATACGGCGGAGCTGATCGTTACCGAGTTCGGGCATCGGCCCAAGCGCGTGTCGGAAGCCGACGTCGAGGAAGGATTCATCCGCGCCACGGAGGTCGACGATCATTCCACAACGCGCGCTCCCATCGTGACCATCATGGGGCACGTCGATCACGGCAAGACGTCACTGCTCGACGCCATTCGCCAGGCCAACGTGGCCAGCGGCGAGGCCGGCGGCATCACGCAGCACATCGGCGCCTATCAGGTTGCCACGGCCGATGGCCAGAAGATCACGTTCATCGATACGCCGGGCCACGAGGCCTTTACGGCCATGCGCGCGCGCGGTGCCAAGGTGACCGATATCGTGGTGCTGGTGGTGGCGGCCGATGACGGCGTCATGCCGCAGACAGTCGAGGCGATCAATCACGCCAAGGCCGCCGGCGTGCCGATCATCGTCGCCATCAACAAGATGGACAAGCCGTCCGCCGACCCGACCCGCGTCCGCACGGATCTGCTGCAGCACGGCATCGTCGTCGAAAGCCTGTCGGGTGAAACCCTCGATGTACCCGTCTCGGCCACCAAGCGCACCGGTCTTGACAAATTGCTCGAGGGCATCGCGCTGCAGGCCGAACTGCTCGAACTGAAGGCCAATCCTGACCGGTCGGCGGAAGGTTTCGTGATCGAGGCCAAGCTCGAGCGGGGTCGTGGTCCTGTCGGCACGCTGCTGGTGCAGCGCGGCACGCTGAGGGTCGGCGACATCATCGTCGCGGGCTCATCCTGGGGCCGCGTGCGGGCGCTGCTGGACGACAAGGGCAAGGTTGTCGCCACGGGTGGACCCTCGGTCCCCGTCGAGGTGCTGGGCTTCGATAATGCGCCTGAGGCGGGCGATCAGTTCGCGGTTGTCGAGAACGAGGCGCGGGCGCGCGAGATCACCGACTATCGTGTCCGCAAGCGTCGCGAGACGCTGGGATCGGCGGGCGGCGGCGCACGCACGCTCGAGCACATGATGCAGCAGCTCAAGGAGGCCGGGAAGAAGGAGTTCCCGCTGGTCGTCAAGGGCGACGTGCAGGGTTCGGTGGAGGCCATCATGGGCTCGCTGGCCAAGCTCGGCAACGAGGAGGTGGCGGCGCGCATCATCCACTCGGGCGTGGGTCAGATCACGGAATCGGATATCTCGCTGGCCGTCGCCTCGAAGGCGATCCTGATTGGCTTCAACGTTCGCGCCAATGCCCAGGCGAAGCAGTCGGCCGACATGCAAGGCATCGAGATCCGGTACTACTCGATCATCTACGATCTCGTGGACGACGTGAAGGCGGCGATGTCGGGCCTTCTGGCGCCGACCAAAAAGGAAGTGTTCCTCGGCTACGCGACCATCAAGCAGGTCTTCAACATCTCCAAGCAAGGCAAGGTCGCGGGGTGCCAGGTCACCGAGGGCAAGGTCGAGCGGGGCGCGAAGGTCCGCCTCCTGCGTGACAAGACCGTCATTCACGAGGGCACGCTGTCGATCCTCAAGCGCTTCAAAGATGATGTGCGCGAGGTCCCATCAGGCCAGGAATGCGGCATGGCGTTCGCCAACTATCAGGATCTGCGGGAAGGCGACGAG
>JBKJYG010000492.1:0-7086 GCA_046715905.1 Hyphomicrobiaceae bacterium
CATCTCGGGCACGTCGATGGGGGCAACGGTCGCAGCCTGACCGCCGGCGCCCAGCGTGCGGCCTCCGTCCACCAGGATCATCGGCGGCCGCCCTGTGTAGGTGGGCGGCGTCAGCCACGCGTCAAGACGCGCCTCGAGCCCGGGGACGGGAACTCCGAATCGGAACGCCGATGCAAGGCGGTCGGAAGCGCTGTCGCCAACCAGCAGAACCAGCAAGGCCATCAGCATCACCAGCAGCCCGCGCAAGGCAAACGGGTCCAGACGGTCGGCGCGGGGCGATGGATTGCCGACCCGCAGCTTGGACAGCATGTCCGAAAGGCGCACGCGATGCGCTCGCCACAGAGCATGAGTGACAGGGTTATCAGCCGAGCCTGTTAGATGATCCTCGTAGCTCGATGCCGGACGGTGTGGCACGCCGGAGCGCACTTCGAGGCGCCGGATAGCCTCGTCCCGCGTCACCGAGGGCGTGCGCGCGATCCAAACAAGGACAGCCAGGGCGGCAACGGCAAACAGGCCCAGCAAGCCTTTGTGAGCAAGCTCCGAGACGGCCGGCCAAAGCCCCAGCAGCGAGACAACGACAAACAGGCCGATCAGTCCCAGCAGACACCAGATCCGGGGCCAGATGCGCTCGAAGAAGACGGACCAGCGGCCCAGTCTGATTTTGCGCTCGAAACCCGGATCGATTGATTGCAAGGGCGGATCTCCTGGATATCCTGCCGGGCCTATGCCGAGGGAGACTAAATCAGCCTCCGTAGTCCTTGCCCCGAGCATCGCAACGCGGAGACCTTATCAAGCTAGGGTGCTGGCGTCTTTGAGGAAATAACGAGCAACCATCACAAAAGAGTTGCCGACGCTCAACGACAATTGAGTCCAGAACGTGACTGCTGGCGTTTGGGTCGGCGCCAACGCGCAACATGGACAAAGCTTCATGTCGCGCGTTGACCGCTTGAGGGAACTCAGCGCGCTTATTCTGCCGCCGACCGCTGGTCGGCCAATACCTGGTCGGCCAGGCGGCCGGTCAGTTCAGCCAGATGGTCGAACTTCGCTCGATAGGTGCCGACGCCCGCCGTGACCGAGCGCAACTCGATGATCAGATCCTGGATCTCGCTTTCCGGGATCCGCGCCTCCACCACATCCCAACCCGGCCAGCCAGCCCGTGCATTGAAGCCCAAGATCTGGCCACGCCGTTGCGGGATCATGCCATTCACCTTCGAGGTGGCATCCGAGGGCACCGCGATCTCGACGCGCATGATCGGCTCGAGCAGCACGGGACTGCACTTGGGCATCCCTTCAGACATCGCCAGCCGGCCAGCCTGGCGGAAGGCCATGTCCGACGAGTCAACCGAATGATAAGACCCGTCCGTCAGGACGACCTCGACGTCGACCACGGGAAAGCCCAGCGGCCCATGCGAGAGCGAGTCCTTCACTCCGATCTCGACCGACGGGATGAACTGGCGTGGCACCACGCCGCCGTGGATCTTCTCGTCGAAGCGGAAACCTTCGCCCCTGTTGCGCGGGCGGATCTGAAGCACGACGTCACCGAACTGGCCATGGCCGCCTGACTGCTTCCTGTGGCGGCCGCGGATTTCGACAGCCTTACGGATGGTCTCCTTGTAGGGCACCTGCCGACGCTGGCTCAGGACCTCGATGCCATACTTGCGCTTAAGCCGTTCGAGGGTGACGCGCAGGTGCATCTCGCCCTGGCCCCACAGCACGATCTGGTGGGTATCGGCTGCATGCTCGAGGCGTAACGTTGGATCTTCCTCCATCAGGCGATGCAGGGCATTCGACAGCTTTACCTCGTCCTTGCGATCGCGCAGCCCAATGGCAAAACCGTAGACGGGCGTCGGCAGCTCGGCTGTCTCGAGCTGCTGGATCCCGTTCTTCTCGGCAGTCAGTGTTTCCCCGGTCTTGATCTTCTCCAGCCGCCCCAGCGCCACCGTGTCGCCAGCCTTGGCCGAACCGCGCTTTCGGGCCTCCTGGCCAACAAGCGAAAAGATACCGGCCACGCGTTCCTCCCCGCCAGCCCCGGTCACGTGCGTACCGTCGATGAACTCTCCGGCGAGCACACGAACCACGGACAGCTTGCCGCCATGCATGGAGTGCAGCGTCTTGACCACGTGGGCCGCGGATTTGGCATTCTCGAGCTTCAGGCGGCGCGCCGTGTGATCGACGAACGGAGCCTCATGCCGCAAGGCTTTGAGCAGGCGCACAATGCCATTGCCATTCTGGGCCGAGCCGATGAACACCGGGCAAATCAGGCCCTCGCGAAGTTCCCTGGCCAGATCGTCGAACACGCGGTCGCGCGGCGGCGCCATATCGGCCAACAGTTGCTCCATCAGCTCGTCGTCGTAGTCGGCCAGCTTCTCGAGCATCTGGAAGCGGGCTTCCTTCTCGCGCTGGGCGACGGTCGTTGGCATGTCGATGACCTGGGAGGGAGCATGTTCGCGATAAACAAAGGCACGCTCGAGCGCCAGATCCACAAACCCGGTTGCAATGCCGTTGTCCCAGATCGGTATCTGACGCAGCACCAGCGGTTTCGTACTGGCGGGTTGCAGCATAGGCAGGATTTCGCGAACGGGCGTTTCGACGGCGTCGATTTTATTCAAAAACAGGAAATGCGGGATGCCCCGGTCCTCGAGTTGCTTCAGCATGACCTGCAGGGCCGGCACACGTTTGGGATCTGGCTCGGTGACGACGATGGCGGCGTCGCACACGGTGAGGGCTTCAGCGCACTCGCTTTGAAATTCGATCGATCCGGGGCTATCGATGAACGTGAAGCGATCGCCCAGGTATTCGACATCGGCAATGTTAGGTTCGACGCTCATGCCGTGGTCCCGCGCCTCGGGCGAGGCGTCTCCAACGGTGTTCTTGTCATTGACCCGGCCCTGCCGCGGAATGCTGCCGGTGCGAGCCAGGATGGCTTCAAGAAGCGTGGTTTTGCCGGAAAGGTAAGGCCCGACCAGAGCAATGCAGCGGGCATTGCGACCAGCCGGGCCATCGGATTTACCCATGGCGTACTCCTTTCTGGCAGCTCTGCTGCCATTCAGGCATGCGGACGCGAAGCCGCGCCCGCGCCTGAGGTGAAAGGACGCGGCAGGCATATGGTGCGCCCAGGTTCGGGCAAAGGCAAGAGGCGCGACGAGATTAGTCCGTCAACGCTGCGGTCGCCCTTGCGCTGGCCCTTGAGCTCGACTTGATCCGGTCTCATTTGCCAATAACGTCGTGCAAACGGCCACGGGGGAGACACGCCATGCAGGTCCGATCGACACCGAGAGGCTGGCTCGCGGGCGGCACCCTCGTCTTGGCCGTTTGGCTCGCCTTGGCTGAACAGGCAGCGGCGCTCGATGAGGCCTTAGGCGAGAAGAACAATCTCAAGGCGTGTGAACGCAGCCTGTGCGCTCTCATCACCAGCAAGAAACCCGTCGATGGCCCGTTCACGTGTGCGCTGTCGAAAACCTGGTCGCGCGAGCGGCTGAAGGACGGCTCAGCCGTGGGCAAGGTGACGTGGGGCTTTGGCGATGCCCGCTGCTCAGTCGACCTCAGCCTCGAGCGGGCCGCCATCGTCCAAGCCTTGACGGCTCGCGAAGCAACGTTGCAATTTCCCGAACACACCGTGACATGTCACATCGAGCGCGACAAAGGCCCCGCCCAGGTGACGGGCCGCCTGGCGCCCAAAATTCTCTTCAAAGACGGCGAGGCACGCAAAATCTGGATCAACCTCAAGCAGGTGACCGGTCCAACGACGCTGAAAGGGCTTGCCTACTCGGTGGCCAAGGTCGAGGACAGCGTTGGACTGTTTCAAAGCAGCCTGCTCAAAGCCCTCAACGCCCAGATTTCAGAAAAATGCCCCAAGGTCGCCGCCGGCGGCTGACGCGTCACCGGGAGAGCAGGCTCACGACCGCTGTCTGCGGAACCCCGTCGCCAGCACGTAAAGCTCAGCCGAGCCCGATCGGCTGGAGGGCGGCTTGACGTGCCGAACCGACGCAAAGCACTGCTTCATCTGTTTGAGGAGCTCACGCTCGGAGCCACCCTGGAACACCTTGCACAGGAACGCGCCGCCGGGTGAGAGCACCTCCAGTGCAAAGGCCAGCGCGGTTTCCGCCAATCCCATGATCCGCAGATGGTCGGTGCCCGTGTGCCCCGTTGTGGGCGCGGCCATGTCGGACAACACCACGTCGGCCTGGCCGCCCTGCAGCAGCGACTTCAGCTTGTCCGGAGCACTCTCATCCAGGAAATCGAGCTCGACGATGTCCACCCCCGGGATGGCGTCGAAGGGCAAGTAGTCGATCGCCACCACCTGGCCGGCGCCCGGCCTGCGCCCCTCGGCAGCCTTGACGCGGGCGGCGGCGACCTGCGACCAGCCGCCTGGCGCCGCCCCCAGATCAACCACGCGATGGCCCGGCTTCAGGACCTGATGCTTGTCATCGATCTCGATCAGCTTGAAGGCGGCCCGCGACCGCCACCCTTCGCGCTTGGCTGCGGCGACGTAGGGATCGTTGAGCTGTCGTTCGAGCCAGCGCTGGGACGACGCCGTGCGTCCTCGCGCCGTTTTCAGGCGCACGTTGAACTCGCGCGCGTTGCCGAAGCTGCGGGTCGCGCTGTGGCCCGTTTCCGGCCCGCCGGGCGCCGCAGGACCGCGTTTGGCGGCGGCTTTGCCCAGCCGCTTCTTGCTCTCGCCGCCGATGCCCGCGCCCCGGTCGCCCGTGCCCTTGCCCTTGCTGTCGCTGCCGTCCGGTTCTGTCATTGCACGCCCCCTGGCCGGCGCCGGTTGGGGCGATACACACCATCCTCCGACATCAACGCGGTGAGGATCCCCTCGCGCAGGCCCCGATCGGCGACACGCAGGCGCTCGCAAGGCCACGTCTTCAGAATGGCTTCAAAGATCGCACAGCCGGCCATAACCAGATCGGCGCGATCACGGCCGATGCACGGCTCGGCCAGACGCTCGGCGTAGCTGCAGTCGATCAGCTTTTCTGTCACGGCGCGAGCGTCCGCGGTCCGCATCCAGCAGCCATCGACGCGCGAGCGATCGTACCGCTTCAGGCCCAAATGAATGCCGGCGATCGTCGTGACGGTGCCCGACGTGCCGAGCAGATGTGCGCGATGCTGGTCCAGTCCATCGCGGAACCGGTTCTCCGTCTCGAAGGGCGCCAGCAGGTCCAGCACATATTGAACCATGGCGTTGAAGACCTGGCGCGTGACCCTCCGGGTGCCGAATTTTTCCGCCAGGGAGACGACACCGACCGGCAACGACGTCCAGGCCCGAATGCTGTTTTTGACTTCGCCGGTATCGAGGGACGCGCGTCCCAGCCCTCCCGCTTGGCGTTCGATATCGATCCAGATCAGCTCCGAGGAGCCGCCGCCGATATCAAAAACCAAGGCCCTGTCGGAGTCGGCATCCAGCAGCGCCGCGCATCCCGAGACGGCCAGCCGCGCCTCATGGCCGCGCGATAGGATCTCGATATCGAGGCCGATGTCACGGCGCACCCGGTCGAGAAAGTCCATTCCATTCGAGGCCTGCCGGCACGCCTCCGTGGCGACGAAGCGAGCGCGTTCAACCCGCGAGCGCTGCAATTTATCCTGGCAGACCCGCAGCGCATCGAGCGTGCGTTCGATCGCCACCTCCGATAACCGGCCCGTCGCCGCCACGCCCTCCCCGAGCCTGATGATGCGCGAGAACGCATCCACAACCAGAAACCCGCGTCGGGAGGGCCTTGCCACCAGCAGCCGGCAGTTGTTGGTGCCAAGATCAAGCGCTCCGTAACACGGGCCCAGCGCATCCGGCGCGGAACGGTGATCGAATGACCGCGTCTGGGCTGATTTCCGGCCCCATGGCGGGCGCACGCCAACGCCGGGCGTCTTCGATGCACCGGCCGGCTTGAGGAAGGTTGCGTTGGAGGCCATCGGCCGATCGGCCGTGGGTAAAGCCGTCATCGCTCCCGACGCAACCAAGGTGCCTCTGGCCAAAGCCGCGGACGGGCGGTCCGTGCGTCCTGCAGTAGGGTTCACAGGGACGGAACCCATCTCATTTGCTGGCAAGACCGCCTTGTCGCTCTCGAGTGGATCCGTCAACTCCATTCCCCAGTGCCTGGGCTCTGGCCGGGTGCGACAGGCGCCACGGCTCGACAGGCGGTGTTCTGAGTGCATGCTTGAGGAAACAGTAGCAGCTCACGTCCCAATGTAAAATGCGGCCAGGGACGCACGCGAGGAGGTCCAACATGCGAACCAGAGCCGGGCGCGCGGTGGCAGCATGGGCTTCAGCGCTGCTACTGGGCCTGTCGGCGCTCAACCTGAGCCCGGCCGTCGCACAAACGGACGCTCTGACGCCCGCGCTGAGGCGGCTCGTCGAGGCCTACCCCGAGGCGCTTCAAGCCGTCGAAGGTTCGATGCTCGTTTGGAAAGACGGCACGCGCATGCCGATCGACGACGGCACCGGGCCCAAGACCGCCGCCCTGCGGATCAAGACCGCCGACATCAAGGACATGCTCGTCGAGGCCTATCCGGCGGGCGCGCCCCTCGAGGCGCCCGACGCCGATGCCGATCCCGGACGCGCGCGGTCGCCGGCATTTTTCGACAAGATGTACGGCAACTGCCGCAGCGGAGACGTGGCGCGGCACTTGATCGACGTTGCGTGGCTTCCAAAAAAAGGCGGCAGGCCGCTGAAGATGACTTCGATCAATGGTGTCGCGGGTCGGCTGGCGCGCATCAGCCAGGAACTGGAAACTCTCCCGTCCCGGTTCGATCGGTTTCTAGTTCCGTCCGCGGGAACCTACAATTGCCGCGTCATTGCGGGGACTGACCGCATCAGCGCCCACGGCCACGGGATCGCAATCGATATCGCGGCCCGCCAGGCCGATTACTGGCGCTGGGCGCCGGGCCGGGTTGCCGACCAACCTGACGCGGCCGGCACGTGGACGAACCGCATTCCCGTCGAGATCGTGGCCATCTTCGAAAAGCACGGCTTCATCTGGGGCGGCCGCTGGTCCCACTACGACACGATGCACTTCGAATACCGACCCGAGCTCATCGCGCGATGAGGCCCGAGCGGACCCTCCGCACGCGGCCGGGAATGCAGAGTAAGGC
>JBKJYG010000493.1:0-3458 GCA_046715905.1 Hyphomicrobiaceae bacterium
AAGTACGGCAAGGCTAAGGCTCGCCGCAGCTTCCAGTTCTCGAAACGCTAAATCGATCGCCGACATCAGTTTCGGAGCGGCGCGCTGTCGAGGCACGCCGCTTTATTGACCTGAGCCATGCTTTGCGATGCCCTCCCCCGATCAGACCGTTTATCGTCCGCTCGCGGATGAGCCGTGGCTCAGGGAGGCCAGTCTTCAGGCGGTCTTCGCCGCGCTGGCCTCGGCCGGCTATGAAGCGCGGGCTGTTGGCGGCGCCGTGCGGAATGCGCTTCTCGGCTGGCCCATCACCGATGTGGATCTCGCTACAGCCGCGCCGCCTGATCGCACCATGCAGGCCGCCAAAGTTGCGGGATTGGTGTGCTATCCGACCGGATTGATGCATGGCACGGTCACTGTCGTGGCGGCCGGCAAGCGGTTCGAAGTGACGTCGTTGCGCCGCGATGTCGAGACGTTCGGACGCCATGCGCGGGTCGAATTCACGGACGATTGGCGCGCGGATGCGGAACGTCGTGATTTTACGATCAACGCGCTGTACTGCGATGCTGCGGGGCACGTGCATGATCCGCTGGGCGGCTTAGGCGATCTGCAAGCGCGGCGGATCCGCTTCATAGGCGATCCCGATGCCCGCATTGCCGAGGATTATTTGCGGATCTTGCGCTTTTTCCGTTTTTTCGCACAGTTCGGTGTGGGTGATCCCGACGCTCACGCCTTGGCCGCGTGCGTGCGGGGCCGGCATGGCTTGCGCGCGCTGTCGGGTGAACGCTTGCGCGGCGAGGTCCTCCGTCTCGTGGTCGCGCCCCGGGCCCCGGCCGCCATCTTCGCCCTCGTCGATTGCGGGCTTTTGAGCGGCTTGACCGGGACCGCGCCGCGCCCGCAGGCGTTTGCGGCCATTGCCGCCTTCGAAGCCTCGGCCGGTCTGCAGCCCGACGCCTTCGCACGTTTGAGCGGATTGTGCGTCGCCGTCGAGGAGGACATCGAGCAGCTGGTGCAACGCTTCCGGCTGTCCAACACGCAAGCCGCATCATTGCTCACCGTGACGCAGCGGCATGCCGAGGCACTCCTCGGCCCGATGGTTGAAACGCACGCGCGGCGATGCCTCTATCGGCTAGGTCCAGAACAGTTTCGGCGCCTCGTGCGCGGGCTCGCAGCCTTTGGCCTGCCCCAGGCCGATTTGGCCCGGCATCATGCCTTGCCCGAGCGCTGGCCGGTTCCGCGATTTCCCGTCGGGGGCGCTGAGGTGATGGCCCTCGGCATCGATGCTGGACCAGACGTCGGTAGCATTCTGACCCGCGTCGAAGCCTGGTGGATCGAGGCGGATTTCCCCGAGGCGAGCAGGGTCCAGCAGCATTTGTCGGACGAGGTGAGGAGCCTGATTGACATGCGCGGGCAAAAGCCTGACGAGGGACAGGCTTGAAACTCTGCTTGCGGATGGCGCATGGACGGCGCTCATGCCTTCACTCTCTTGCTCGGCGCTGATCCGACCCTCTTGGCCATCGTGCGGCTGTCGCTGGCGGTGACCCTGGCGGCATCGGTCGTCGCGGGTATCGTCGGACTGCCACTTGGAGCCTTGATCGCGCTCACCCGGTTTCCCGGACGGGGCGCCATCGTTGTGCTGCTGAACGGCTGCATGGGTTTGCCGCCCGTTGTCATCGGCCTCATCGTGTTCTTGCTGCTGTCGAGATCAGGCCCACTCGGGCATTTAGGCCTGCTGTTCACGCCCTGGGCCATGATCCTCGCGCAGGCGCTTCTGATCACGCCCATTATCGCCGCGTTGTCGCGCCAGGTGCTCGAGGATCACGCGGTCGAATATCACGACGAGTTGCGCGCGATGGGGATTGGTCCGGTGGCGCTGGCCGCGACACTGCTCTGGGAAGCTCGTTTTTCACTCGTCACGATTTGGCTGGCAGGATTCGGGCGGGCGGCGGCGGAAGTCGGCGCTGTCATGATCGTCGGCGGCAACATCGATGGCTTCACACGGGTCATGACCACGACCATCGCGCTCGAGACCTCCAAGGGCAACCTGGCGCTTGCGATCGGACTCGGGATCATCCTCCTGGCGTTGATCTTGATCGTCAATGCGCTAGCCTGGGGCGTCCGCGAATGGGCCCATCGGCACGCGGGCTGATGGCGCAGAGCTTGAGGAGCTAGAGCATGAGATACCGTTGGCCTGCTGCCGGGGTGCTGGCCTTGGCGGGTGTTGTTTGGGCCGGAGCATCCGTTTGGGCTCAGGATCGGTCGATCGTCGTCGCGTCGACCACATCCACCCAGGACTCGGGGCTTTTTGTCCATCTCCTACCCCAATTTAAAGCCCGGACCGGCATCGATGTAAAAGTCTTGGCGCAAGGAACTGGGCAAGCCCTCGATACCGCACGGCGGGGCGATGCCGATGTCGTGCTCGTACATGCGAAGGCGCAAGAGGAGGCCTTCGTCGCGGACGGCTTCGGCGTGAAGCGGTTTGACGTGATGTACAACGATTTTGTTCTGATCGGCCCGCAAGCCGATCCCGCGAAGGTGGTCGGAAGCGGGGACGTTCTGGTCGCATTGCAGGCGATCCACTCAACAGGAAGCCCCTTCGTATCCCGAGGCGACAAGAGCGGCACGCACGCAGCCGAGCTGGCGCTGTGGACGGCGGCCGGCCTCGCCCCGGCAACGGCCAAGCCGGCGTGGTACCGAGACATCGGGCAGGGCATGGGCGCCGCGCTCAATACGGCCGGGGCCATGCGTGCCTACGTGCTCGCGGATCGCGGAACGTGGATCGCCTTCAAGAACAAAGGTGACCTCGCGATCCTGGTCGAGGGCGATCGACGGCTGTTCAATCCCTACGGTGTCATTCTGGTCAATCCCGCCCGGCACGCCCACGTGAAAGCGGACCTCGGTCAGGTCTTCGTCGATTGGATCACGTCGCCCGAGGGCCAGAAGGCCATCGGGGCATACAAGATCGACGGCCAGCAGCTGTTCTTTCCCGCTGCGAGCGGCAGTTGATCAAGCTGGGATCGAATCTCGGCTGCGGCTCAGCCTCCGGCCACAGGCGGCCAGACGGCAATCACGTCTCCAGGCTTGACCATGACGGAGCCGCGCACAGCGGGCGCCTGGAAGATGCCGTTGAGCATCACGAGGTGGCAAAGCTCGGTCGGCACGTGGTGTGCGTCAAGAAGGGCGCTGATGCTGGTCGTCTCGGGCACGTCCAACACAACGGCATTGCGCTCGGCCTGCGGCGGCAGGTATTGGCCAAGCGAGGCATACAATTTGAGCGTGACGCGCACGAGGGCCTCACTCTAGCTCCAAGCCATCAATATTGTACTCACGCACTCACTATTATGGTGCCACCAGACAAGTTGCTCGCCTGTCGGATGGTCGAAGGCCGCGTCCACGTTGATAGCGAGGATATTTCCGATATCTCTCTGTATGTCGAAATCGTGAACGGCGCTTCCGATTTGCAAGGTAGCAGTCGTCTCTCT
>JBKJYG010000494.1:0-2590 GCA_046715905.1 Hyphomicrobiaceae bacterium
AGCTCGACGGCCAGCCGTTCCACCGTCGCGCGACAGGCCGCGGCGAAGGCCGGCTTTCGCACCAGATCTTCAGGCGGATAGCCACAAATGAAAAGCTCGGAAAACAACACCAGGTCAGCGCCAGCGGCCGCCGCCTCGGCGCGAACGCGTTTCAGCTTCTCGGCATTGTCCGGCAGGTCACCCAGCACGGGGTTCATCTGCGCAAGCGCGATCTTCAGGATTGTGGTCGATGTGGACATGGTTCCGCAGCACTGGTGATGAGGATCAGCAAGGAGTGACTGATGTAGTCATACTCAGGGTTGACGACCAGTTCCAGCAACCCGATCGCTGTGCGTGCCTCAGTTTGAATTGGGGCCGAGTTCAATGTTCGGCTCTTGACCCAGACCGATCATCGTGCCAGCGCGCAACACAGGTGTTGCACGGCGTGTTGGCGTTCTTGTTGCGGTGCCATAATAATACGTCGATGAGAGAAATGATCCTCACCACCTTCGACTGGGTTCCCGAGGTGCCTCGGGGCTATGTGCGTGACCTCCGTATCCGTTGGGCACTCGAAGAAGCGCGACTGCCCTATCGTGTCGAGAGTGTGCCGTTTCGCGATCGAAAACCCGAGCACTTCGCGCACCAGCCCTTCGGCCAAGTGCCCTGGCTGACGGATGGCGACATTTCGATTTTCGAGAGCGGTGCTATCCTGCTGCATCTCGCCGAGCGGAGCGACATGTTGATGCCTGTTGATCCGCGCGGTCGGAGTGAAGTCATTCAATGGCTGTTCGCCGCGCTCGCTTCGGTTGAGGCGGCAAGCCAGCCCTGGTCTTTCTTCAAGTTCTCCGGTGACACCGGCGAAACGCAAATGCGGAAGTTTTTTGATGGGTTCCTTGAGGCTCGGCTCAAGCACATGGAAGCGGTGTTGACCGGGCGCGAATGGCTCGCCGGGACTTTCTCTATCGCTGACATTTTGATGGCCGACGTGCTACGCCTTGTCGACCGGTTCGACGGCCTAACGGCTTATCCGGCCTGCCGTGCCTATGTCGTTCATGCCACGGCGCGCCCTGCCTTCGTAAAGGCTCACGCTGACCAGATGGCGCATTTTGCAGCCGCTGACTGAGATAATACACGCAGTCAGATCATTTGTGTTTCGGTGCGCGACCGCTTGTGGCCCAAAGCGGCCGACAGCGCCAAGCGGCCCCGCTTTGCGACCAGCAACACTACCGCTGCGGTATCACGCCAGCGCGACGCCGTAAGGACGGGAGACGTAACACTGGAGATCGGCTAAGACCGGGGCTGGACGGACCGCGGCCATGGGCAGCCGGGCGGATCAGTAAGATTTCGAGGCATCGTGGGGAGTGACGTCACAGGCCGATTGAAAGCGTCGGACCCCGACCGGGGGATCGTGCTCCGGGCCATCACAGGTCTTGGCACAACGCAGGTGATCGGCTGGGGTACCTCGTTCTCCCCCCTGGCTATTTTCGGCAACACGATCGGCCAAGACCTCGGTCTGGCGCGAGAGCTCGTGTTTGCGGGCATCGCCGTGATGCTCCTCGTCTCGGCCCTGATCGCGCCCTATACCGGCCGGCTGGTCGATCGGCTCGGCGCGCGGCCCGTGATGATCGCCGGCTCCTTCGTGGCGGCGCTGGCCATGGTGCTCTCGAGCGTCGCCTTTGATCTGGCAACCTGGTTTGCCGCCTGGGTCGTGGTCGGCATCGCCACGCCGATGATGCTGGCCAATGCCGCCATGCCCGGGTTGGTGCAGGTGGTCGGGCCCAATGCCCGTCGTGCGATCACGGGGCTGACGCTGATTTCGGGCCTGACATCGACGATTTTCCTGCCCTTCAATCAACTGCTGCTCGATACGGTCGGGTGGCGCAACGCCTACCTGATTTTCGCCGCGCTGCATGTTGGTGTGTGCGCCCCATTGCATGCGCTGGTGCTCGGACGGCGTGCGGTGAGTGCCCAGATGCCGGCCGACGGCAGGCCGTCGCGCTCCCTCGAGGGACTGCTGCCGCCTGCGGCACGCCGCCGCGCCTTCATTCTGCTGGCCATCTGGTCGTGCACCGAGGGCCTCATCACATGGGGTCTTTATATGCAGGTGATCGACGTGCTGAAGGCCGTGGGCCTCAGCGGGGGAGCGGCCATCTGGGTGTGGGCGCTGGTTGGGCCTTCGCAGGCGCTGGCGCGCTTCGGCGAACTTATGTCGGGTGGACGCCACTCGATCCTGATCACCTGCCTGGGCTCGGCCGTGCTGACCTCGGCCAGCTTCCTTTTCATTTTACCCTTTGGCGTCAACCTCACCTTGGCATCGCTGTTCAGCGTGTGCCTGGGTGTCGGCCACGGCCTGTTCGCGGTCGCCCGCAATACCTTGCCGTTGACGCTGTTTGGCGCCAAAGAGTTCGGCAGCTACATGGGACAGCTGATGGTGCCGCAGAACATCGTCAACGCGATTGCGCCGATCCTGTTTGCAGCCATTATCAGCCGCATGAGCCCCGTGGCCGCGCTGTGGCTTTCCGGGGCCGCCGCGCTGCTGGGCCTCATCTGCGTCATTGCCGTGGTGCGGTACTGCCAGCCACGACTCATCGTGCCTTGAGGTGAGGCGGAC
>JBKJYG010000495.1:0-2909 GCA_046715905.1 Hyphomicrobiaceae bacterium
GTCACAGAGAGGATGCAACGCCAGCCGGGCAAGCTCGCCCACGCGCGGGCCTCGCATGCATGACGGCGTGCGCCTCGCGTGGCCTGCCCTGGTGCATGAGCCGCCTATCGTCGCAAGTCGCTGGCCACAACGCGAGACAAGGGCTTGCAAGTTGCCAATCTGAGGCTCACGCTCTGCATCCGGCAACACGGAGAGAGAGAGCGGCTCATGCGATTTGGCGTCAACATCCTGTCTCGCGGACCGATGGCCTGCCGCGAGGGATATCTCGTCGTGGCTGAAGCGGCGGAGCGCCTCGGCTACGATTTCGTCAGTGTCAACGATCACATCGTCGTTCCGGGCGATATCGACTCCCGTTACCCTTATAGCGAGGCAGGCGATTGGGCGGGTGCCGCCGCCGGCCAATGCCTCGAGCAGCTCTCGGCGCTGGCGTTCCTGGCCGGCTGCACAAAGCGTGTGCGCCTTTTGACCTCGGTCATGGTGGTGCCGCATCGTCAAGCCGTTCTAGCCGCCAAGATGCTGGCCACCGCCGACGTGCTCTCGGAGGGTCGCGTTATCGTCGGCTGCGGCGCGGGCTGGATGAAGGAGGAATTCGAGGCCGTGGGCGCGCCGCCTTTCGCAGAGCGCGGCAAGGTTACGGATGAGTACATCGAGGCCTTCAAGGTGCTGTGGACCCAGAGCCGGCCGGTCTACCAGGGCCGGTATGTCAAGTTCGGCAGTGTGCTTTTCGAACCCAAGCCCGTGCAGAAACCGCATCCCCCCATCTGGGTCGGCGGGGAGAGCGAACCTGCGATGCGCCGCGCCATACGGCTGGGCGAAGGCTGGTATCCAGCATCGAGCAACCCGGCCAACCGGCTTGATACGGCACCTCGCGTGGCGTCAGCCATGCAGCACTTCAAGGCCATGGCGAAAACTGCCGGTCGCGATCCGAACACCATCCACCTGGCCCACGTGGTGCTGTGGCCGGTGAACTGGACGGCGGAAGAGGCGATTTCCGGAGGCCGCCGGACCTTAACTGGAACAGCGGGCGAGATGCTTGAGGATGTTGCCGTTTTGCAAGCGGCGGGGGTGGAAGATTTGTGCTGTTCGTTCACCGCCGCGACCCTGCCCGAGATGCTGCAACGCATGGAGCGGTTTGCGGGCGAGGTCCTTCAGCGGTGAGGAGCTATTGCGCAAGATCCTTTGATTCGCCGCCAGAGTTCGAAGACGTTGCGCACTTCCGCGGGAATTACCGACCGGGCTGCAGATGCGCCCAGCCCGGTCTGTAAACTCCCGTCCGCCAGTAAGCCCCCGGGTTAGGGACAGTCGGGCTTCGGTCCCGAGACGAGGCGACGCTTCAGAGGCGCACTTTGGCATGCTGATCGGCGTCGACTTTGGGTGTCTCGCCTTTGGCCACTGCTTTGATGGCGCGCGTCAGGTACTTCCAACCCTCCGAGCCGGTGTTGTCCCAATACTCACCGTCCGTCGCATTGAATTTGATGATGCAGAGCTTGGGATCATCCTTGCCGCCAGGGAACCACACGCGCCAGGCGTCCGACCACAACTTCTCGATCAGGGCTCGGTCGCGCACGACTTCGGCTTTGCCGGCCAGGGACGCAATGGCCGAGCCGTCTTGGAACGTAACCAGGACTTGAGGATTGGCCGTGATTTCCGCGACCTTGGGAGAGTCGATGCTGGCCGAAAAGTAGGTGTCTCCATCCGGCATGAAGTCGGCAACGTTCATCGGCCGCGCGTGCATGCTTCCGTCGGCTGTGCTCGTGACGAGCATCGCCGTCTTTGAACCCTTAATCAGCTTGTACAAATGCTCACGCTTGTCGACTTCAGCGGCCATGATGAAACTCCTGTTCGATTGTCGGAAGACGAACCATCAAAGCCGAGGCGGGTTCCCTCGCGCTCGTGGATGCGAAGAAAGTGGGCCCCCTTTGCGCGGGGTCGCTTCGGGTCAGGCCGCCAGTGGCTCGAAGGGCGGACAATCGGGCCAGAAGACGCGAGCCAGCGCGGACACGGCGGCCGGGCGACCGGAGGTCAGTAGACGCAGACTTGGCTGCGCCATTGCGGTCTGGGTGACAAACCGAGGATGGCGAACAAGATAGTCCTCAAGGCTATCCGCCACCACGTCGGGCTGCGACAGCAGACGCGTGAAGGCCGGCAGGTGGCGGCGAAACAGCGGCTCGACGAGCGGGAAATGCGTGCAGCCCAGGATGGCGCGGTGCGGTGGCTGACCTTCGGTTTGCGCCAGCAGGCTCTCGACACCGCCGCGCACGAGGACCTCAAGCCGGTGCGGGCCGGCATCAGCCTCGATGGCTCCTGCCAGCTCCGAGCAGACCTGCTGCACGACCCTGACTTTGGGACAGCGTTTTCGGATTTCCTCCGGGTAGACGCCGGACGCGATCGTGCGTTCAGTGCCGAATATCGCGATGACGTCCGTATTGTATTTTTGCGGGTATTGCGGTGTGGTCAGACCCCAAGGGGTCTGTGTGGCGGCCTCGACCGTGGGCGCGACGATGCCCAAGAGATTATGGTGCTGTCGGAGGGGGGATCCTCGTAGCCAGTCGATTTGCAAAGTCCGGGCGGCAACACAGGTGGCGGTGTTGCAACCAAGGACCACCAGCCTGCAGCCAGCCTCGAACAGGGTCTGAACCGCGGCTTGCGTCAGGCGGACGATCTCCTTGGAGCTGCGACTGCCATACGGCGCGTTGGCATGGTCTCCGTAATACAGGAACGTCTCATGCGGGAAACGCGCGGCGAGGGCGCGAAGCACCGTCAACCCACCATGGCCGGAGTCGAAGACGCCAATCATGCCCAAGCTCAGCCCCCGCGTAAGGCTCCTCGCACCGGCTTGCGCCTTCATGCCCCTCAGCCGAGACGACGTTACTCGGCGGCTGCGTTCGGCTTACGCGCCGCGCCAGCAG
>JBKJYG010000496.1:0-5000 GCA_046715905.1 Hyphomicrobiaceae bacterium
TTCAACCGCAGCTTATGCCGTGTCAGGCCCGGCAAGGCCTCGAGCGTCATAAGGCGCACGGAGGCAGGCAGCGCCTTGGCCACGCGGATGGTGTAGGGCTCGAGACTTTCCGATACGCGGATGACGAGGCTGGCCGCGTTGAGGGCTTTGACATCCGACGGCTTCAGCGAGAACGAGTGGGGCGACCCGACTCCATCGATCAGCAGCTTGGGAACGGCGATCCCCTCCATCACCGCGGTCGCAAGAGAATGGATCGGCTTCAAGGTGGCGACGACGGTGAGTTCACGGGCTTGGGCCGAATCGAGACGGCCGGCGAGCAGGACGGCTCCTGGCCCGGCGAGGTGCAGGACGAGAGCGGCCATGGCCGTTGCAATGGAGGCGCGGCAACGCATCGGGGAACGTCCAATCGGGCATGATCGAGCAGCTTATGTTACAATATAACATAAGTGCCGTCGAGCCGACAGCGTCGCAAAGCGTGCGTGTGCAAGCCCTCGGGGAGCCAACCGGCGTTACTCAATGTCCTCGATTTTCGCCGGACCGCCGCCCTTCATGCGCTGCGCCAGGGCCGCTTCGATAAACGGATCGATCTCGCCGCTGAGCACGCCCGCCGTATTGCTGGTCTGAACGCCGGTCCGCAAATCCTTCACCATCTGGTAGGGCTGCAGGACATAGGAGCGGATCTGGTGCCCCCATCCGATGTCGGTCTTCAAGGCCTGCTCGGCAGCAGCCTTGGTCTCGCGCTTCTTCAGCTCCAGATCGTAAAGCCGGGCTTTGAGCCGCTTCATTGCGATCTCTCTATTTTGATGCTGCGAGCGCTGTTCCTGCGCGAAAATGATAATGTTGGATGGTTTGTGTACCAACCGCACGGCAGATTCCGTGCGGTTGACGGATTGCCCGCCCGCGCCTTGCGAGCGCGTGTAGCTGATGTCGAGGTCGGACGGATTGATCTCGATGTCGATCGTATCGTCGATCACCGGGTAAACCGTGATGCTGGAGAAACTCGTGTGCCGGCGCGCATTGGCGTCGTAGGGTGAGATCCGGACCAGCCGATGCACGCCCGCCTCGGTTTTTAGCCAGCCGTAGGCGTTCTCGCCCTTGACCTCGATGGTGGCGTTCTTGATCCCCGCTTCGTCCCCGTCGCTGATATCGGTGATGGAAACCTTGAAGCCGCGGGTTTCGCCCCAGCGCATATACATGCGCAGCAGCATCGAAGCCCAGTCCTGGCTCTCGGTTCCTCCCGCGCCTGCATGGACCTCGAGATAGGCATCCATCCCGTCGGCCTCGCCGGACAGGAGGGCTTCGAGTTCCCGGCGCTCGACGTCCACCAGCAGCCGCTTCAGGTCGGTTTCAGCCTCAGTGATACTGGCGGGATCATTCTCGGCTTCGCCGAGTTCCAGGAGAGTGATGGCGTCATCAAGTTCGCCTTCGAGCTTTTTAACTCCCGCAATGCCCTGTTCAAGTTGCTGGCGCTGGCGCATGACCTGCTGTGCGCGTTGCGGATTGCTCCAAAGATTTTGATCTTCGCTCTGGCGATTAAGCTCGGTCAGCCGGCTCTCGGCGGTGTCCCAGTCAAAGAGACCTCCGCAGCAACACCAGCGAGTCCCGAATGTCGCCGACGAGCTTTTCGTGCTCGGCGCGCATGCTCGTTCTCCGGTCAAATAGGCGGTTAAGTGACGTGCCAGCGATATAGCGGACGCGGGTGGTGAAGGCAAACGCGGAGTGCTTGGGCCCGCCGCCGGATTTGGTTTTCGGGCCTCCTACCAAGTCCCGCGCCGGTTCACGAAGGTGCGCTCTTCCTCGGCTGAATCCGCCCGTGCGCCCGGATTGAATGCGCCTTGATCGTTGGTGAACCCGATCACCGAATAGGAGTCGTCGGGCTCCTCGTTGGGCTTGAACGCCTCCAGTATGGAGTCGGGCTCGCCGGGACTTGAGCGGAGGCCGGTCTTCGAACTCACGCGAACGAGCTTGATGCCGGGTGGAATGCGGAAGGGCACGGGCTTTTTGTTCGCCAGCGCCATCTTGAGGAAGTTGGCGAAGATCGGCGCCGAGATCTGGCCGCCGGTGGCTGTGTTGCCCATCGGTCGGGGAGTATCGTATCCAACGAAGACACCGACGACGAGGTCCGGTGTATACCCGACGAACCAGACGTCCTTTGATTCGTTGGACGTCCCGGTTTTGCCAGCGATCGGCGTGTCCGGCACATACTGCTTGACGATCGTCGCGGTCCCGCGCTGCACGACGCCCTCCATGATCGACGTCATTTGATAGGCGGAGTGCGGATCGATGATCTGCCGCCGATCGTCGGGAATGTCGGGCTCGGGCTGATTGCGCCAGCTTTCAACCTTGCAATTGCGGCATTCACGCTCGTCGTGTCGCCAAACCGACTTGCCCCAGCGGTCCTGAATGCGATCGATCAGCGTTGGTTTCACCTGGCGCCCGCCGTTTGCGAGCATGGCGTAAGCGCCAGTCATGCGCAGCAGCGTGGTCTCGCCCGCGCCCAAGGACATGGCAGGCACGGGCAGCAGGTCGTCATAGATGCCGAAGCGGCGCGAGTATTCGACCACCAGCGGCATGCCCATGTCCTGCGTCAGGCGCGCGGTCATCTGATTGCGCGACTTTTCGATGCCGGTGCGCAAGGTGGCTGGTCCAAGGGAGGATGATTTTTGATAATTTTGCGGGCGCCAGACCTCTTTGCCCGGCCCCTGATCGATCTCGATCGGGGCGTCGAGCACGATGCTGGTGGGCTTATAGCCGCTGTCAATGGCGGCCGTGTAGACGAACGGCTTGAACGTCGATCCGGGCTGTCGGCGGGCCTGGGCCGCGCGATCGAACTGGCTCATGGCAAATGAGAAGCCGCCCACGATGGCGAGCACCCGGCCGGTGTGCGGGTCCATGGCCACGATCCCGCCGCCGACCTCCGGGATCTGCATCAACGACCACGCGCCTTGCAGGTTGGCGGGATCCTTGGGCGATACGTAGACCACGTCGCCCGGAGTGAGAACGTCGGCGACGCCCGGGGCTTTGCCCGGACGCTTATTCGCCCATTTGATTTCGTCGTACGTCACCTCGACCGCCTCACGTTCGGCAGCGAAGGCATTGTCCTGCTGGCGAACGGGTTTCAACCCGATCACAGCCTTGCTGCGCTGGACCTCCAGCACGACGCCAAGCCGCCACGGGGCGATATCCGCTGGCGACTCGATGGTGGTCAGCGGAACCCCCCAATCGCCCTTCGGGTCGATCTTCTGGACCGGGCCGCGCCAACCCTGCTGACGATCAAACGCCACCAGCCCGTCCGTCAGCGCGCGCCGCGCATACCGCTGAAGCTTCGGATCAAGCGTCGTGCGCACGGAGAGGCCACCCGAGTAGAGCTTTTCCTCGCCGAACTGTCCGATGAGGGAGCGACGCACTTCCTCGGCAAAATAGTCCGCCGCATGGATCTGGTTGCCAAACGCCCGAATGTTGACGGTCAAATCCTTGGCTTTGGCGGCCGTCGCGTCTTTTTCGGTGGCATGGCCGTTGGCGACCATCTGGTCGAGTATCCAGTTGCGGCGTGCGCGCGCTTCTTTCTTGCGCCGGAACGGATGGTAGTTGTTGGGCGCTTTCGGCAAGGCGGCCAGATAGGCCGCCTCTTCGATCGACAGATCGCCAAGCTCCTTGCCAAAATAGTTGAGCGCGGCCGCCGCGACGCCATACGAGCCGATGCCAAGGTAGATCTCGTTGAGGTAAAGCTCGAGGATCTTGTCCTTCGAATAGGCACGCTCGATGCGGATAGCCAGGATGGCCTCGCGCAGCTTGCGGTCAAACGTGCGCTCGCTGGTCAGGAGGAAATTCTTCGCCACCTGCTGCGTGATGGTGGAGGCGCCCTGGAGGCTGCCGCCGCCCTTGATTTTTGATTCGACGAACTTCAATCCAGCTCGGGCAATGCCCGTGAAATCCAGGCCGCCGTGATCATAGAATCGCCGGTCCTCAGCCGAGAGGAACGCCTGGATGACGAGCTTGGGAACGGTATTGATGGGCACAAAGATGCGCCGTTCGCGGGCGTACTCGGCGATCAGTGTCCCGTCGTGCGCGTGGATGCGCGTCATGACGGGCGGCTCGTATTGAGCCAGGCTGTCGGAACTGGGCAGATCCTGCGAGGCTTTCCAGAGCAAAAAGCCGGCCACGGCCGAGCCGGCAACAAACAGCACGACCGCCGAGGCGAACAGGAAACCCAGCCCACTGACGATCCAGCTCCGACGGCCCCGCTTGCGCGAGCGCGGCAAGGGTGGCGGTAGGGTCGGCGCTCTCATTGACCTTGGCTTCCCTATTCACCACTGCCCGGGGCAAGGGCCAATGCTTCAATTCGCGCAAGCCCTTGGACTTGCCGCGCACAAATCCACGAGCACGTGTTCACCGCGCCAAAAGTACGTCCGCGTAGGCCGCCGATGGACGCTCATGCACATTAACGCGGATTATGGCAACACCGCGCCAACTTTCCAGACGCTTCCTCGTTCCAGTACCGAGCAAATGCTCGCTTGAACCAGTTTCATCATCACTGGGCTCGATTCGTCCGTTGGCGAAAAAATTGCTCGACGCCAAGTGCAACCGCTTCGGCCATGCTACGCTGCCAGGCGGCGCTGGTCATCAGCTTCTCGTCCTCGGCATTGCTGATATACCCAAGCTCGATGAGGACGGCCGGGGAGCCTGATTGTCGCAAGACCCTGAAGGGTGCCGAACGCATGGGCTCGCGCGCGAGATTCATCCGCGGCCGCATTTGCCCGATCAGCACGGATCGGAAGTCGCTCGAGAAGTTGGCGGTCTCCCGTCGCAGCAGATCGACGAGGATGCTGCGCACGTCATCGTCGGCCGGCGCGGAGCTGACCGAGACGCCGGCGAGCAAGTCGACCGCATTCTCTTTTTCCGCCATCGCTCGCGCCCGCGCGTCCGTTGCCTGTTCAGCCAGCGTGTAGACGGTCGCGCCGCGGATCGTGCGTGCCGCCTCCTTGATTGACAGCGAGTCG
>JBKJYG010000497.1:0-4546 GCA_046715905.1 Hyphomicrobiaceae bacterium
GGCTGGTGACCACCCGGCGCAATGAAGGGATCGCGGAGATCAGCCGCATGGCGCGCAGAATCCTTAGGGCGCGCAGGATGGAGAGATTGTCGGTTGCGGGCAGGATAGTGATGGATATGACCGCCAAGTCGAACACGCTCCACGGATCGCGCCAAAACTGACTGCGGTAGACGATCATCTTGGCGGCGATCTCCGCCACAAAAATTGCGAGCAGAAGATTGTCAATGACATGCAGCAGCGTGCCAGCGCGTGCCATGACCGTGCTGCTGGTTTCGAGGCCGAGCGTAATGCCGTTGATGACGATGGCGCCGATTATAATCCGCTCGAAGCGCTTGTCCTCGAGGATCGTCCGTAGCCGGCCCACAAGATCTTGTGCGGTGTGCTGCCAGTCAAACGGGCTCCGCGCGTCAGCCATATGCTTCTCCCTCAATGTCTTGGTCCGGCTTTATGCCGCGCATTTGCGTCAGTGCAAGCACGGTTCTGCGCTTGTCACGCCGGCAACCGGTGAGAAAGGGCCACCCCGCAGCGGAGAGCCGAGGCAAAGCCATGCCGCTCCGCTGCACCATTTCAAAGACACGCCGGCCTGACGGTGCTCGTAGCAGGGAATCACACCTCGCGTTCACTGCCGTAAGGATCGCCTGGTTTACCGAGGTCGCAGTCGCAATCCACCGCGACGAAACACACGCGATCACGTCTGGGCCCTTTTCCAGCTCGGCATCGAGAATCGTCCATCGCAAGCACGGGCAGTGGAGGCCAACGGGCGCTATCGCGGAGGTCTCGGGCAGGAGATCCACGTCGAGATCCGCTCGCAAACGCCCGTTGGATTGATCTTCATGGCCGGTCGAGGATCGTAGCGTGGCTTCCATCGCGGAGGATTTGCAGGGCTACGTCGAAAGCTGACAGCGGCGCTTTCTACGCTCGGGCCTGACGTTGATAAGAGAGGGTCGTGCCCGCACGGCGTGTGGCTGCACCGGGTAGAGGAAACTCACTGAACTTGCAAGGGCCAGCCGATTACCCCATTGAGGGCCACGCCACCTTCACGGCAACCGGTAAAACCTGCGCGCCGTCTCGCGGAAAAGCAGCGCCTTCTCGGCCTTGGTCGCGCCTGATGCAAGCCGTTTGAAGGCATTCCAGTAGTTGGCATAACTGCCCGAATGCTTGTCGACGGGGAAATTGCTTTCGAACATGGCGCGTGCTGGGCCGAACGCCTCAATGCACGTTTCGATGTAAGGACGCCAGGCTTCGGCCAGTTCGTCCGAGGTCGGCGGAACCTCCCGCTTGTTGAAATCGAAGCCGTTGACGCGCATGCCGATGCCGCCAAGTTTGATCATTACGTTGGGACACTTGGCAAGTTCGCGGATATTGCGGCTCCATTCCGTGAATGTTTCGTCGCGCCGGCCCGCGTACCAGCCAGCCCCCAGGGGGCCGCCACAATGATCGAGCACGATCGGCTGATTGGGAAAACTGCGGGCAAGTGCCGTCAAATCGGGAAGTTGCGGATGGTAAAGCCAGGCATCAAACGTCAGGCCAACTTGCCGAGCACGGCGAAACCTTCGCGAAATTTGCTGTGGTCTCGATAGAGGTGCGGTGGCGGATTGGTATGGCCGTTGTGGATCGAAGGCTCCTTGTCCTCGAAGCTTGCCACATAGCGGATCCCGCGGAACCGCCCGCCGCCAGCGTTGATTTGCGCCTGCAGAACCTCCTCGACCTTGGCGCCGAGGGTCAGCTCCGCGAGGCCGACGATGCCGGCTGCAATCCGGGTTGGCCCGTAGGCGCCGCTCGCTGACATGGCCGCAATGCCGTTGACGAATTCGACCTCGCCGATCGGGCGCATGTGCTCGGGACCGTCGGCGCGGAAGCACGCCGTGCATTCCATGAAGACCGTGCTGTGCACGTTGTGCCCGCTCCCCGTATCGGCCAGGATGTCCGCGAGCAGATAGCGGTGCTGAGGAAAGTCCCAGAGATGGTGGTGCGGATCGATGATCTCCAGATCGGGCTCGAGGATCTCCTCGCGGGTCTTGGCAAGCCACGCCTCATCAACGCCCGACATGCGCGAACCGATCGTGGTGCTTGGCTTCGCATGATGGATGCCCCCCTTGCTTCAAGACGGCGGTGGGTTGAGATCGGCGTGCGCGGCAGTCTTCGGCTCGGCGCAGTCGAGTTGATTTGGTCAGGGCAACAGCATGCCCTTGCCCATCTGCTGCTTATCAAACTTGACGTAGGCCTGGGCGGCGTCTTTGAGCTTCCACCGATCCGTGATGAGCTTGTCGATCGCAACGCCGTTGTTGGCGATAAAGCGTGTGCATTCGTCCTGAATGTTGGTTGAGAACGTCCACGAGCCCATCATCGTGACCTGTCGGCGCAGCATATCTGGCGAGACCTCGAGCGTCATGCTGCCGCCCTCGCCGACGTAGCAGACGGTGCCCCATGTCCTGAGGCAACGGACGGCGGCGACCCGCGCCTCGGGCGACGACGAACACTCGAGGGAATAGTGGGCACCCTGACCGCCGGTAAGCTTGCGCACCTCTTCGACAGCGTCCTGATCTGTAACGTTGATCATCGCATCCGCACCGAGTTCTCGCGCCAAATTCAGGCGATCGTTTGAAATATCGACGGCGATGACCTGCATCCCCATGGCCTTGCCGAGGATCGTGCCGGACGTGCCGACCGGCCCTTGACCGAAGACGACGAGCGTCTTGCCGCCGGTCATGTGCATGCGCCTTAGTCCACCGTAGGCGGTGCCGGTACCGCAAGCGATAGCCGCGCCCGCCTCGAACGAGATCTCCTCGGGCAGCGGCACCAGCGTGAAGGCAGGCACTTTGATGAAAGGTGCATGCGCGCCGTGCCCGGTGACGCCGTACACCTGCATCGGCCCGACCTTGCACAATTGGCTCCAACCGGCGCGGCAGTCGGGACAGATCTCGCAGCCTGCATAGTGATGCACCATGAAACGGCCGCCAGTGGGGGCATGCCGCTTGGCAACGCCGACCCCACGGGCAACGACCACGCCGCATGGTTCGTGTCCGCCGATGACGGGCTTGCCCGAGCCGCCGAGACCGAGCTTCATGGCCAGCTCCGGGCCGCCGCCCGGCGAGCGATAAATGTGCAAGTCCGAGCCGCACATCCCGGACGCCTTGATCTCAAGCACCACCTCGCCTTCTCCTGGCGTCGGATCATCGAAGTCCTGCAGCTCGATCTGCCGGTTCCCGGTAAAGACGACGCCCTTCATGTTCCGCTCCTCCCAGTGACGTGTGCAAGCCTATTGTCGAAGCACGCTCAGCTGCAAAATTTGTGGGCCGTCCCCTGACTGCCCCGACAGTGTTTATTTATCCTCACCCGATCGCCAGAAGCCGTTTTGCCTCTTCGGGAGTGGCGACATCGCGTCCAATGTCTCCCGCAATCTGCACGATCCGGCGGACCAGCTGCGCGTTCGTCGGATAGCCAAGCTCCGGGTAGGTATAGTCTCCGATGCCGATCGAGATGTGGCCCCCCATGGCGATGATGGACCCGGCGAGCGACAACAGGTTGCCGCCATAGTTTAAGACTGTCCAGACGATCCTTTTGTCGGGTGGCAGGAAATCGACATGAGCCTGCAGACCTTTGAGCGTGCCGGGGTGACCGCCGAGAAAGCTGTTGTCAGTCAAAATGAGCCCGATGTAGGCCGGTTCTTCGACAACCCCCATGTCGATGAAGGCGCCGGCACAGCGCGTGAACCCAATATTCCAACAGCTGAGATAGGGCTTTACACCCACTCGTTTCATGTTTTCACAGAAGTAGATCAACGTGCTCGTTGCGTTTTTGTACACGCGCTCATGGGTTTCGAATCGCCGGGCCTGGGGATTGTAGACATCCAGATTGAGCGACCCCATGTCCGCTGGTGCAAAATGAGGACGGGTGTCTGGCTCTTTCGCCATATCGAGGATATGCGCGAGGCGCTGTTCTGGTCCCGCATCCAGCGTGACATCGCCGAGCGTCGGATGCACGAGGATGTTGCAGGACTGCCGGATCGATCGAACCGTGTTCGCGTAGGTTGCCGTCGAATGGTCGGGACTGCCGTCGGCTATGCGCGCATGAAAATGAAGAATTGAAGCTCCGGCATCCCTGCAGGCGACGGCATCTGCGACGATCTCCTCGGTGGTATAGGGGACATGCTGGTTGCCCTGCTCCCGCAGCATGAATTCGTTGACGCGTGCTTCGATAATAAGCTTATCCATCGCGCTCTCCGCTGATGTCGAGAACCTTGCCAAAGCCAACTCGTGCCTGCATCCACCACGACCTTGGAACGCGTTGGCCTCGCCATATCCAGCACTCCCGCAGTGGTTCTCACAAATGCGTACGAGGCTCGCTCGATTCTTTCTGAGCGCGGCGCCGTACTCGAGGCTGCGGGCGGACCAGGACAGGTCGTGGCATACTTCGCTCGCCCGTGATGATGGTCGTACCCAATTATCTCACTAAACCCCAGATTGGCACCAGCACGCGCGAGTCTACCCACAGATGAGACAAAACGCGGAAAGTATACCATGAGCTTCTTCGAGCGGTTGAAGAC
>JBKJYG010000498.1:0-3117 GCA_046715905.1 Hyphomicrobiaceae bacterium
GTGCTGGCGCGACGCGTTCTGCGAAGGCAGCGACACGGTCTGCGAAGGCAATGCCAACTGGGGCACGATGTCGGCCCCGGATGCACCGGCCAGTGTCGCTCCGGAGTCTGGGGTCGAGGTCGACGTGTCAGTCACGCGCATGCTCCCGGGCTAGCACAAGGCCGCAGTTCGCGTCACCGCTCGACCGCCTAAACCTGCTTGATCTCGGCTTCTTTGCTGGAAATTCCCTGATCGATCTCTTTGATCATCTTGTCGGTAAGGTCCTGCACCTTCGCGGCGTTCTTGTGATGGTCGTCCTCGCTCATGGCCTTATCCTTCTCGAGCTTTTTGAGAAGATCCATGCCGTCACGACGAACAGCCCGCACGCCGACCCGCGCATGCTCCGCGTATTTGTGCGCGATTTTAACGAGTTCCAGGCGGCGCTCGGCGTTCAGTGAGGGAATGGGCAGGCGCAGCAGCGTGCCGTCGATCACCGGATTAAGACCCAAGTTGGCCTCGCGAATGGCCTTCTCGACGGCTTGCACCTGGCTCTTGTCCCAGACCTGGACGGAAATCGTGCGCGCATCGGGAACGGAGACCGAAGCCACCTGATTGAGCGGCATTTTCGACCCATAGACGGTCACGACGACCGGATCCAGGAGCGTCGCCGAGGCCCGGCCCGTGCGCAGCCCCGAGAACTCCCGCTTCAGAGCGTCGAGCGCGCCCCGCATGCGCCGCTCAAGATCCTTGATGTCGAACTTGGCAGGGGCTGCCATGTGCAATCTCCTTAATGCAACGCGAGCGGCCTCGTTGGGCGACGACATCAGGTCAGACCACCGCCATCACCACGTCACATCCCGGCGGTGTCGATCAGCGTCGCCCGGGCGTGGCCGCGGACGACCTTCAAGATATTACCACTTTCCTCGATCGAAAAGACAATAACCGGTAAGTTGTTGTCCCTCGCAAGGGCAATGGCCGCCATGTCCATGACCTTGAGATTCTGCTGCAGCACCTGATCGTAGGTCAGGTGGTCGTAACGGATCGCGGTGGGATCGCGCTTGGGATCGGCTGAATAGACGCCGTCAACGCCGGTGGCCTTGGCCAGCACATCGCACCCCATTTCAATGGCCCTGAGCGCCGCCGTCGTGTCCGTCGTAAAAAAGGGATTGCCCGTCCCGGCGGCAAAAATAACGACCCTTCCCTTCTGCAGATGATGCAGGGCCTTAGGTCGAACGAACACCTCGCAGACGGTTTGCATGGGAATGGCGGAGAGGACCCGCGCCGGCACCTTCTCCTGCTCGAGGGCATTCTGGAAGGCGAGCGCGTTCATGACGGTCGCCAGCATGCCCATATAGTCCGCCGTCGCCCGGTCCATGCCGCGCGCGGCACCGGCCAGGCCGCGGAAGATGTTGCCGCCGCCGACAACCACGGCCACCTCGACACCGGCCTCGACGGTTTCCCGCACATCTCGCGCCAACCGCAGGCAAACCGACATGTCGATGCCGAACGCGCCCTTGCCCATCAGCGCTTCGCCCGACAATTTCAGAAGCACGCGCTTGTAGCGCATCGCGGATGCCTCGTCGCTCATCTGCTTCCTCCTGTCCGCCCGCCCCGGGTGGCGGAGACAGGAATAATCGAGAGGCCGGCCCAGGGCAAACAGCCCAGCACCGAGGGAGATGCGTCAAGCTCGCCTCAGGTCTTGGTCATGGCCGCGACCTCGGCTGCGAAATCGGTGCCCTTCTTGTCGATACCCTCGCCCAATGCATATCGCACGAAACGGGCGATCCTGATGGGCGCTCCCGCAGCTTTTTCCTCGCCTTTCAGGAATTGCTCGACCGTCATCTTACCATCGCCGGAAGGCCCCATGAAGGTTTGCTGCAACAGCACCACCTGGCCGAAAAACTCCTTGCGCAAGCGCCCCTCGACCATCTTCTCGATAATCTCGGCCGACTTGCCCGAAGCCTTCGCCTGCTCGAGGTACACGCGCCGCTCCCGCTCGACGAGGCTTTGGTCAAGCTGATCCGCGCTGACCGCCTGCGGATTGGCCGCCGCGATATGCAGCGCTACTTGCCGCCCCGCGTCGGCGAGCTTGTCCACGGCACCACTGCCCTCGAGGGCGACCAGCACGCCGATCCGGCCCAGTCCATCGACGATCTTATTGTGCGTGTAGCTGGCGACGATGCCGTCCTTGACCTCGACGGCCGCGGTGCGGCGCAAGGTCAGTTTCTCGCCGATGGTCGCCACCATCTCGCGCACCTGCTCCTCGACGGTGATGGTCTTGCCCGGGTAGGTCAGCGTCATCAGCGTCCTGAGATCGCCGCCCGCTTTCGATGCCAACGACGCGATCTGGCGCACCAGCTCTTGGAACTGCTCGTTGCGGGCAACGAAATCCGTCTCGGAATTGACTTCCACCAGAGCGCCGACATTTTGGCTGGCTGTCACGCCGATCAGTCCATCCGCCGCGATCCGGTCGGAGGTCTTGGCCGCCTTGGACAGGCCCTTCTTGCGCAGCCAGTCAACCGCCTGCTCCAGATCGCCCTGCGTTTGGGTCAGCGCGGTTTTGCAGTCCATCATCCCCGCGCCGGTCTTGTCGCGCAATTCCTTCACCTGAGCGGCAGTAATGATGGTCATGGGCGTGGCCCCACTGGTTGGCGGGCGCGCTTGGCGGCCGCTGGCTAAGGAACGGGCGGCACTCGGCGGCGCCCGCAACGGATTTTCCCGGCCGCCTCAGCGTGCCGATAACGGCGCCTCAGAGATCAGGTCAGGCGGCGGCCGCATCCGTGAATTTCTTGGCTTGGCCCGCCCAATCGTCCCGCGCAATGCGGCCGCGCGTGCTGAGCGTTTGATCGAGGAAGGCGACGGCGGCGGCGTCGAGATCCGCCAACTGCCAGAAATGGAACATGCCCAGATCATTGAGCCGCTGCTCGAGCTTGACCGTAATACCGGAGATCCGCTTCAGATCGTCGGCTTCGCCGCGTGGCGCATCGATGCCTTTGAACCCGGAGGCCTCGACGGCCGCGGCGACCGGCTCCTCAGGCAGCTCCTCGGCCACCGGAGCGTCCGCCGCCCCGACGTCCATGCCCGAAGCGGACTGGCCGCGGGCGATCCCATCGATGGCGGCGCGGGCGACGAGATCGC
>JBKJYG010000499.1:0-2631 GCA_046715905.1 Hyphomicrobiaceae bacterium
CACTGACCGCCGGCCAACCCCAATCGAACATGATCACCTGACGCACGACCTGGGTCGGCCAGCCGGTCGAAGGCCTCGTTGACCTCGTCGATGGGAAGCGGGAACCGCGCAGCCGATCGATCGGCAACTTGCAGGGCTGTAGAGAACGGCGCCCCTTATCTTCATCGTGGGCGAGGCGGTCCGGCGGTCGCCGCGCTCGGTTTCCGGCATCCGGCCCACCGCCGACGTGATCAAGAAGCAGTATTAGGGCAAAAACCGCGATCGTTGCCGAAATTGGGTCAATTGGGGCTGGGTGCGCGGACGGATCGATAGGCGGAGCAGGCGTTGCGGAACCATTATGCCATCGTTGGCGCTAAAGCCGGAGTTTCTGCGGCCAGCTTTGAACGATCCGTTGTCACGGTGAGCCTTGATGCAGTTGACGCCCCTGTCGACGGACGAGCTTTTGCGCATGCGCTTTTGCGACCTGCCGATCAAGCTTGCCGGGAGCGTCGTCGAACAGCGGGCGGAGCGTGTCTTTGGCGAGCTCACCGAGCGGGGCCTGACGGCGCGCCCTGAGATCTGGCTGTCGGAGGAGTGGTTCAATCCGGACGGGGTTAACGGTTTCGCCATCCCGTTTTATCTGGTGCATCCACGCCTGATCAGGCTCGAGCGCCAATTGATGCTCGAGGCGGAAGGCGTTGCCGAAAACGAATGCCTGCGCATTCTGCGCCATGAAACCGGCCATGCCGTCGACGAGGCCTATCAGCTCTTTCGGACGCCCGAGTACCGGCGCGTGTTCGGCTCACCGCGGCAGCAGTATCCGACTTCCTATGCGGTGCGGCCGCACAGTCGCGATCACGTGCTGCATCTCAACGCCTGGTATGCTCAGGCGCATCCCGTCGAGGATTTCGCCGAGACCTTCGCGGTGTGGCTGCGGCCCAGGCGGGTGTGGCGCCGGCAATATCGGGACTGGCCGGCATTGGTGAAGCTCGAGGCCGTGGATCGCTGGCTCAACGGCGTGGCGGGGCAGCGGCCACTGCTCGATGTGCGCAAGCGGGCAGGCGAGCTGTCCTCGAACCGGCGGACGCTGGGCGAGCACTACGATGAGAAACGCGCCTTCTACGGCATCGGCAAGACGACCCAGTTCGATCGGGCCCTGCATCGGATCTTCCCAACCGACCGGGCACGAACGGGGCGTGGCGCGGCGCCTTCCGCCTTGAGTATCCTGCGAGCAGTCCGCACGCCGTTGCGCAAGGAGGTTTCGCGTCCGCTCGGCATTCCCGCCTACGCCGTCGATCAGGTGTTGCGTCAGCTCATTCAGCGCGCAAGAGCGCTCGAGCTGCGCCACACGCGCTCCACGGCCGAGACGATCAAGGATCTTGTCCGGCTGGTCTCAAGAACGACGCTCGACCTCATCAACTCGTCACCGAGGCTCCCCTTATGATATTGGCGAAAAAGAAAAGAACGTCGAAGAAGCTGCGCGTCGTCATGCTGGCGGATGAAAAGCTGCTTCCGACGGGAAGTCTGGAGGATTTCAGCGAGAAGCAGCGCGAGTTGCGCAAGACGGAGTTCGACGTCCGGGATGCGATCGAGGAACTCGGGCACGAGATTTTCTCGATCGGTGTATCGGATGACCTGGCCACCATCCGTGGCGCGATCGACGCCCATAAGCCGCACGTCGCGTTCAACCTGGTCGAGGAGTTCGGTGGCATTGGTCATTTCGACCAGCACGTCGTGAGTTATTTGGAGCTTCGCCGCCAGCCCTACACCGGCTGCAATCCGCGCGGGCTGACGCTGGCCCGTGACAAGGCCATCACCAAGAAAATCCTCGCCTATCACGGCCACAAGGTTCCCGAGTTCGCGATCTTTCCGCTGCGGCGCGCGTTCAAGAAGCCCGACAAGCTGGCGTTTCCCTTGTTCGTGAAGTCGCTGACCGAGGAGGGGTCGGCGGGCATCTCTGGCGCCTCCATCGTCAACGACATGGAAAAGCTGAAGGAGCGGGTCGCGTTCATTCACCGCACGACGAAATCAACCGCCATCGCCGAGCAGTATATCGAGGGGCGCGAGATCTACGTCGGCGTCATGGGCAACGATCGGGTGACGGAGCTGCCGCCGTGGGAATTCTCGATGACCAACAAGGACGCCGATAAGCCGCTGATCGCGTCGGATCGGGCCAAATGGGATCCCGAATATCAGCGCCAGGTCGGGCTGAAAACGGGGCCGGCGCGACTGCCGAAGAAAGTTGCGGCCGAGTTGGAGACGCTGTCGAAGGACATCTACGGCCTGCTCGGAATGAGCGGCTATGCGCGGCTCGACTATCGCGTGACCGAGGCGGGCGAGGCCTTTTTGTTGGAAGCCAATCCCAACCCGCAGATCGCCAAGGACGAGGACTTTGCCGAGTCGGCCAAGCACGTGAAGATCGCCTACCCCGACCTCATCCAGCAGCTCCTGCAGTTCGGCATGACCTACGCGCCACGCGGGCTCACGGATTGAGGGGAGGTGGAGCATGGCATCCGATCAGGGATCGAACCGATAGCGTTTGATCGCATCTTCGTCCCACTGAAGGCCGGCGCCAGGAAAGTTCGGAACCTCAACGAAGCCGTCCGCTACAGCAAAGGGTGTCGCCAAAATCGGATTTGCCCAGTCCTGCCA
>JBKJYG010000500.1:0-2945 GCA_046715905.1 Hyphomicrobiaceae bacterium
CTCGTCTGTCACAGTTTTTGTCTATTCGAGAGTTATGCAAACTAAGGAGGCGGCCACAGGTTTTGGCGCCCTTTCTCAAGAGACGCGTCTCAAGCTGATGCGGCTCCTCGCGAGTATGGGTGCCAATGGCCTGGCAGCCGGAGAGCTTGCAGCTCAGCTTGGTCAAGCGCCGTCGACACTGTCTTTCCATCTCTCGGCGTTGGAGCAGGCCGGTCTTGTCCACTCGTCGCGGCACGGCCGAAACGTGATCTACGCGGTCCGGTTTGCGGGTCTGCGCTCCCTCTTCAGCTTCCTGACCGAAACCTGCTGCAACGGCCGCCCCGATCTCTGTGGCGACCTTGCGCGGTTGCTCCCCGAGGAAGCGCACGAGGATCGTGTCATGGCGCCCGCGTTCAATGTTCTGTTTCTTTGCACTCATAATTCGGCTCGCTCGATCTTGGCCGAGGCCATTCTCGAAAAGGCTGGCCGGGGCAAGTTCCACGCCTACTCGGCTGGCTCCGAGCCCGCACGGCGGCCGATGCCCGAGGTCATCGAGCGACTGAAGGTGTTGGGCCACGACGTGTCGGACCTCAGGAGCAAGTCCTGGGACGAGTTCACGGGACCTGACGCGCCGCGCATGGATTTTGTGCTCACACTTTGCGATACGCTCGATGGGCAAGTCTGTCCCGACTTCGGCAACATGGTCGTGACGGCGGCTTGGCCGTTCCCCGATCCCGCGAAATTCAAGGGCTCAGCCGTCGAGCGCGCCACCAACCTCAATGCGCTCTACGGCATGATCCGACGCAGGATCGAGATTTTCATCAACTTACCGTACTCGTCGCTCGACCGGATGGCGCTCAAAGCGCGCCTCGATGAGCTCGGCGACGCAACCAAGTTCGCCTAGGGAAGCCCAGCAATGAGAGTTGGCATCAACGGCATGGGGCGCATGGGGCGGCTCGCACTTCGGGCCGCCATGGGCGGCGTCTTTCGGCCCTCGGACGACCCCCGCGCCGCAAACCGGCTCGACGTCGTGCACCTCAATGAGCTCAAGGGCGGGGCGGCTGCGACCGCGCATCTCCTGGAGTTCGACAGTTTGCACGGGCGCTGGCGGACAACCATCGAAACGTCAGGCGAGACTGCCATTTCAATCGGCGGCAAGCGGCTGGGCTTCTCTTCTGTAGCCTCTCCGTACGACGTTCCGTGGGGCGAACTCGGCTGCGAGATCGTGCTCGAATGCACGGGGAAGTTTCTCAAACCAGAGCAATTGCAGGCCTACTTCGACCGCGGTGTGAAGCGGGTGATCGTCGCCGCGCCGGTCAAGGATAGCCAGGCGCTGAATATCGTCGTCGGCGTCAATGACCACCTCTATGATCCGAGCCGGCATCGGTTGTTGACAGCGGCGTCGTGCACCACGAATTGCCTTGCACCGGTGGTCAAGGTTGTCCACGAGGCGATCGGCATCAAACACGGCCAGATCACCACGATTCACGCTCCCACCAACACCAACGTCGTCGTCGATGCCCCTCACAAGGATCTCAGGCGCGCGCGATCTGCGATGTTGTCGCTGCAGCCGACGACCACGGGGAGCGCCACGGCGATTGCGTTGATCTATCCGGAGCTGAAGGGCAAGCTCAACGGCCACGCGGTGCGCGCGCCTGTGCTCAATGCCAGCCTCACCGACTGCGTCTTCGAGCTGAAGCGGGTATCGACCGAGGCCGAGGTTAACGGGCTGTTCCAGGTGGCGGCGCGAGGGTCCCTCGCCGGAATTCTCGGCTACGAGACGAAACCCCTCGTCTCCGCCGATTATTGCAATGATAGCCGCAGCTCGATCGTCGATGCTCCCAGCACCATGGTGACCGACGGCACGCTGCTCAAGGTCTACGCCTGGTACGACAACGAGATGGGGTATGTCTGCCGGATGGTCGATCTCGCCAACATCGTGATCGCGGCGGAGCGCTGAGATGGAGCACGCGGCCCGCAACTATCTCGTCGTCACGGCGTCCTACTGGGGTTTCACGCTCGTGGACGGCGCGCTCCGGATGCTGGTCCTGCTGCATTTCTTCAAGCTCGGCTATTCGCCCCTGACACTTTCGTTCCTGTTCCTCCTTTACGAGTGCGCGGGCATCGTCGCGAACCTCGCCGGAGGGTGGCTCGCGACCCGCTTCGGTATCCCGCGCATGCTGGCAGTCGGTCAGGGCTTGCAGGTCGCGGGACTGATGCTGCTGTCTGCGCTCGATCCAGCCTGGACAGCGGCAGCATCGGTGGTCTGGGTAATTGCTGCGCAAGGCATCTCAGGTCTCGCCAAGGACTTCACCAAGACAGCGTCGAAGTCGGCCATCAAGGCCATATCAGTGCAAGGCACGGGCCAACTCTTCAAGTGGGTGGCGTGGTTCACAGGCTCGAAGAACGCCATGAAGGGCCTAGGCTTCTTTGTCGGTGGCCTGCTGCTCGATTGGATTGGCTTCAAGCCGGCCCTCTGGATGATGGCAGGACTCATCGGACTCGTGTTCCTTCTCGGGCTTGTCATGCTGCCCGCCCAGCTCGGCAAGGCGAAGTCCTCGAAGTCCATGAAGGAGCTGTTTGCCAAGTCGCGCGGTGTGAACCTGCTTGCGGCGGCGCGCGTGTTTCTATTCGGCGCCCGCGATGTTTGGTTCGTCGTCGGTTTACCGGTCTTCCTCTACGCCAACGGCTGGCGCTTCACCGAGGTCGGTACGTTCCTTGCCGCATGGACGATCGCCTACGGCGGCGTGCAGGCGTTTGCACCGTCACTCGTCAGCCGCAGCGCCGATGGTCTGAGCAGCGAGATCCCGGCTGCGCGGCTCTGGGCTGGGCTCCTGACAGCGGTGCCGATCGCCCTGACGTTGCTGCTCACGAGCACGAGTGCAGGTCGTCCAGATCTGATTGTTGTCACGGGATTGGCACTGTTCGGCCTGCCGTTCGCCGTCAACTCGTCGCTGCACTCCTAT
>JBKJYG010000501.1:0-2964 GCA_046715905.1 Hyphomicrobiaceae bacterium
ACGCAGTCGGCTCGTCCGTATGAGGCTGCACAAGGGTGTGCGCGCGCTCCCAATCGTTCGCGAGTGCGCGTTCCACAGCTTCGATCATGTCTTCGCGGACTGCCATTCGTCCCAACCTCTGCGTCGCAGTTCGCACGCCGGACAGGCGTCGCAGCCATAGCCCCAGGCGTGCCGATTTGACCGGTCCCCCATGTAACAAGATACCGTATCTGCAACGATGATGTCGACGAGCGGGGCGCCGCCGAGCTTGGCCGCCATGTCCCACGTTTCAGCCTTGGTGATCCACATCAGCGGCGTTTCGATGGTAAACCGCCGCTCCATGCCCAGCGAGAGCGCTTTGCCCAGAGTTTGCAGCGTCTCGTCGCGGCAGTCGGGGTAACCGGAGTAATCCGTCTCGCACATGCCCCCGATGAGCGTGGTCATGCCGCGACGCCAGGCCAGTGCGGCGGCATAGGTGAAAAACAGCAGGTTGCGGCCAGGCACGAACGTGTTTGGCAACGACTGCGCCGTCATCTCGAAGGCTACGTCCCGGGTCAGGCTGGTTTCGCTGATGGCGCCCAGCGTGGGTAGCGCCAGTTCGTGATCGGCGCCCAGCCGCGGAGACCATTGGGGGAACTGCTCGCGGATGCGCCTCAGGACGACGAGCCGCTGCTTCAGCTCGACCCGATGCCGCTGGCCATAGTCGAAGCCTACGGTCTCGACGCAGTCATGCCGCTCGAGCGCCCAGGCGAGGCACACGGTTGAATCCTGGCCACCCGAAAACAGGACGAGGGCCTTGTCACCCCTATCGATGTCCATCCGCACCTACACTGCCTTGCCCTGTCTGCGAGTTGCCGGGATGCCGGTCAAGTGCGATGGCTAACAGCGGGCGTCTTGCGAAGGCGCCTTGTCAGCCAGCGACCGCATGCCGATCTGACAAACATGCTGAGCTAAGGAGATCGTCATGAGTCGTCTTGCAGATCACGATCCCGTTCCCGGAGACGCTGAATCTTGCGCCAAGGTGAGCCAGGTCATCGTGCCGCGCGCGCGCGACATCGGCGGCTTTGAAGTCCGTCGCGCCTTGCCCTCCGCCCAGCGTCAGATGGTGGGCCCATTCATTTTCTTCGACCAGATGGGGTCAGCCGAGCTGCTGACGGGCCGCGGCATCGATGTGCGACCGCATCCCCACATTGGGCTTGCCACGCTGACCTACCTGTTCCAGGGCGAGATGGTGCATCGCGACAGCCTGGGCACCGAAATCGCGATCACGCCCGGCGCCGTCAATCTCATGACGGCTGGCCGAGGCATCGTGCATTCGGAGCGCGAAGCGCCGGAGGCCCGGACCCGCGCGCGCGAGCTGTTCGGCATCCAGGCTTGGCTGGCGTTGCCCAAAGCACATGAGGAGATGGCGCCGGCCTTTACGCATCTGACCATGGACGAGCTGCCGCGGATCGCTGAAGGGGGCAAGCGCGTTCGGCTGATCCTTGGCGAGGCCTGGGGCGCCCGGTCGCCGCTCAAGTTCGCGCATCCGGGCTTTTATGCCGAGGCGGTATTGGCGCCGGGGGCCGTGCTGCCGATCGATGCGGATTACGACGAGCGCGCCATTTACGTGGCGTCGGGTGAGATCGATATTACCGGTCAGTCGTTTGCCGCCGGCCGGCTGTTGATCCTGCGGCCTGGGGATCGCGTGTCGGTGTTGGCGACCAGTCATGCACGGATCATGGTGCTGGGAGGCGAGCCGATGGATGGTCCGCGGCACATCTGGTGGAACTTCGTCTCCTCGTCCCGCGACCGCATCGCGGCCGCGAAATCCGACTGGATGGCCTCTCGAACCGGGGCTCTCGACATGGCCGGCGGCACGGGCGGGTCTGTGTTCAAAACAGTGCCGGGCGACGAAACGGAGTTCATCCCTTCACCCGATTAAAGGTTCAACACCGGCTGTCGTGGCGCTATCGCGTGCTTCACGCGCTGCCCGTTTCGATCGGAAGGTCCGCGCGGGCGCCCCATTCAGACCATGAGCCGTCGTAGACCGCCGCTGGCGGCGCTCCGATCTGAGCCAGGGCAAAGGCAATGACGCCGGCGGTCACTCCAGAGCCACAACTGGCCACGACAGGTTTGGCGACATCGACACCGGCGGCTAGAAACTGGGCTCTGAGCGCCGCCGCGTCCTTCAATGTTCCATCGGGTTTGAGCAGATCGGTAAAGGGAACGTTGCGGGAGGAGGGAATGTGGCCCGAGCGCAGGCCGGCACGCGGCTCTGGCACGCTGCCGGCGAAGCGGGCCGCCGCGCGGGCGTCCACGATTTGCGTGTGCTGCGCGCCGATGGCCGCTTTCACTTCGTTGGCGTCGCGCACCAGGCTGGCATTGAAACGCGGCGTGAAATGGCGCGGCTGGCGCGGCAAGGTCGGCTCGTCCGTGACGGCTCGGCCCTCGGCCCTCCACTTCTTCAACCCGCCGTCGAGCACGGCCACGTCATCGTGTCCCATGACGCGGAACATCCACCACACGCGTGCGGACGAGTAGAGGCCCTCGCTGTCGTAGACGATGATCTTGGAGCCGTCGCCGATGCCCATTTGTTTCATCTGCGATGCGAACTGCACCGTCGAGGGCAAGGTGTGAGGCAGGGGGTTGGTCTTATCCGCGATCACGCCGATATCGAAGAAGATGGCGCCGGGAATGTGGGTGCCGGCATATTCCGCCCGGGCATCTCGACCACTCGTCGGCAAATGCATCGAGCCATCGAGCAGCACCACATCGGGCGAGGTGAGGTGATCTGCGAGCCATTGCGTATTGACGATCCAGCGCGACGGGTCGGTCATGGTCCTATCTCCTTCAGTCTGTCTGGCGCTGTGCGCCTCAAATCAAGCAAGAACCAGTTTGATGCGGCGATTGACGCGGCCTTTTTTCTCGATCTTGCCGATCGAGATGCGGCCAATTTCCGCTGTCGATTTGACATGCGTGCCGCCGCACGGCTGCATGTCGATG
>JBKJYG010000502.1:0-2678 GCA_046715905.1 Hyphomicrobiaceae bacterium
GGCCCGGTCAAAGGCCTTCTTCAGGTCTTGCACGCCGGAGAAAATGGCCGAGAGCTGTTCGAACTCGAGGCGGACCTCGGCTGCCAGCAAGCGCGCGATCGTGGTTATGCCGGTTCCCGGCGGCCCCCATAGGACGAGGCTTGGCAAGCCGCCGCTGCGCAGCAAGCGCGAGAGCACAGCGTCAGGACCGAGCAGATGGTCCTGACCCACCACTTCGGACAGGGTTCCGGGCCGCAATCGATCGGCGAGCGGGCGAGCCACAGCCGACTCGAGGCCGGCGGCTTCAAACAGGTTGGTCATGCCGTCAGACTATAAGCTCCGGCTGCATCAAGGCCAGCCGGAGTTCGTGCGGTGGGGAGATGACCCTCTGCTAGAGATCAACCCGTATTTACTCGAATTCGGAGCCCGCTCACTTGGGCGCCAAAATCATGATCATCTGATTGCGGCCCTCGAACTTGGGCTCGAATTCGACTTTGGCAATCGTCTCAGTATCGGTCTTGACGCGATTAAGAACATTCACGCCCAAGTGCGTATGAGCCATTTCCCGCCCCCGGAAACGGAGGGTGATCTTGACCTTGTCGCCCTCATCAAAGAAGCGCTTGATCGCTTTCATCTTGGTATCGTAATCATGATCGTCGATGCCGGGCCGCATCTTGATCTCTTTGATCTCGACTACTTTTTGCTTCTTGCGGGCCTCGGCGGCCTTCTTCTGCTCTTGATACTTGAACTTGCCGAAATCCATGATTTTGCAGACGGGCGGCGCTGCATCGGGTGAAATCTCAACCAGATCGAGCCCTGCTTCCAAGGCGCGGGTTGCCGCATCCAGCTTCGGGACGACCCCGACATTCTGACCGTTTTCATCAATAAGACGGACCTCACGGGCGCGTATCGCCTCATTGATCCGGGGACCGGTTGGCTCGCGCTCCGGCGCGGCGCGCATTGGACGACGTATGTTAAGCCTCCTTCGGTTGCTTCGATCGATCGGCGGCCGAGTCAGCCGGGTGGCGGCAACTCGACGCACAGCCTACAGAATTGGCGTCGGACGGAGCGTAAGTCAAGCCGTTGATGCGGCCCTTGGCACCCTCAGAGGAGGTGATGAGCGGCCCTTTCGGGCGCATTCTGCCGCACGGCGTCCCATCGAACGGTCAAGTCGCTCTGCAGCAGCTCGTCGTAAACCGCCAGAGTGGCCCGCTTCATGACGTCCAAGGTGAAGGATGCCCCGATATGGGCTCGCGCTCTCGCTCCCATTCGGGCCCGGGCTTCAGGATCAAGATCCAGGGCCTGCTTGAGTGCTCCGGCAAGGGCCTGCGCATCTCCAGGCGGCACGAGCCATCCCGTGACGTCGCACGCGGCATGCGTTGGAGCCGCCAGAACCGTCTCGGGCGGCGCACCAATGTTGGTGGCGACGACCGGGCATCGCATGGCTTGGGCTTCAGCAGCCGCCCGCCCGAAAGCTTCAGGCTCGGTCGAAGGCACGACAGTCACGTGCGCCGCGGCAAACGCCGCCGGCATGTCCGATACATGCCCGACCAGCAGAATGCGACCGACAACACCGGCGCGCTCGATCTCGGCCCGCAGCAGGGTCACATAGGCTTCCCGGCCTTGCGCATCGCCGGCAAGCACGGTGACGGCGTCGCCCAGGCTCGCCTCGGCCGCCAATTTGCCCACAGCCTCGATCAGAACCCGCTGGCCCTTCCATCCGGTCAGGCGAGCCGCGTGCAGGATGATGGGATGGCCGGGGGCCACCCCCCAACTGGCACGCAGGGATCTCGACCGCTCCAACAACACAGTGTCCGGCCGGAAGACGTCGAGATCAACACCGCGATGGATCACCCGCACTCGATCGGCCGGCGTACCATAGCGGCGACGGATGAGATCCGCCGTATACCGCGAGTTGGCAATCACCCTGTCGGAGCGCACCATGACGCTGTTATAGAGATTTTTGACCCGGCCGGTCTCGCCGTAAGCACCATGGTAGGTCGTCACGAAGGGCGTCCCCGTGCTTCGGGTTGCCAACAGCGCGCTCCAGGCAGGGGCACGGCTTCGCGCATGCACCACGTCAATTCCGCGATCGCTGATCAAGCGGATCAACGCTCGAGCGTTCAGAACGATCGTCACGGGGTTTTTGGCCGCGGCTCTGAAACAAATAACCTCGCCCCCGGCTTTCGTAATAAGAGGCGTAAGCCGGCCGCCCTCGCTGGCGACCAGCGCTCGGCCGCCAGCGCTCACGATGGCCTGCGTGATCTCGACGGTCGAAAGTTCGGCGCCGCCAGTCTCGAGGCGGGGGATGATTTGCAGTATTGTGGGCGGAGTCCGCACTATCGGGCCAATCGCTTAGGACGGATCCTCGAAGGATACAGAAGTCATATGACGTTGGCCCGGGTACCGCAATTCTTGGAGGTGGGCAGCGGCGCGGCGTGCCGACGCATCGCCTATTTCAGTGACCGCAACGCAATGGCCGACCACCCTCAGGGCGCGAGCGTGATCTGGCTTCCCGGCTTCATGTCGAACATGCGAAGCCTCAAGGCTGAAGCCCTGGCGGACTGGGCCAGCGCGCGCGGCACCGAACTGACCCGGTTCGACTACTCGGGCCATGGCGAATCGGGCGGCAGCATGAGGCACGGCACCATTGGCCGATGGCTCGAAGACGTCCGCGAGGTCTTTCGGCAGTGTACTGC
>JBKJYG010000503.1:0-3610 GCA_046715905.1 Hyphomicrobiaceae bacterium
GAACGCATCCAGCCTGTCCGGTTTCGATCCCATTTGGGGCTCGGGAATGCAAGCCTCCGCCGACATCTGTCCTGTATCCGTGCCATTCGCGAGCGCTCGAAAAGCCGTACCCGCATTGAAAGCAACCTCGAACACGCCGATCATGCCCTTGACACAGGTCCGTGCGCAATGGACCGGGATGCCCGACCTCATCAGGAGCGCTGCGCGATGGCTGCCCACGACTCCAATCCCGCGACGACGGCATCCGCAGGCGCCGCCAGGGCCGGACACGCGAAGGCCGAGGCGTCGGATCGGGAACGTTTCATCGATCTCGTCATCAAGTCCGCCGATGCCGCCAACGCCGCCGAGTTGCAGCCGGCCGTATTGGCGGACCTCGCGCAAGACGCCGCGCAGTTCATCGCAACCCGGCCGCCCGGCACACACCGGATCGAGCTCGGGCCGCTCGAGTGCGCGGACGGCAGCCCGGCCCGCTATGATCTGCTCAAGATCCTGAACGACGACATGCCGTTCCTGGTGGATAGCGTGTTGGGCGAGATCCAGGCGCGCGGCTTCAAGGTGGCGCTCGTCCTCCACCCCATTTTTAAAGCCCGCCGAACGCCCGCCGGAGCATTGCTGAGCGTCGTCGGTCCGGGCGACGAGGCCTGGTCGGACGGACAGCAGGAAAGTTTCATCGCCGTGCTGTTTGAAACGCAGGGTCGAGCGGGCGACGCCGATCTGACGGCCGCCTTGTCCGCGGTGCTCGGCGAGGTGCGCGTCGCCGTCAGCGACTGGAAACCGATGCTGGCGCGCGTGAGCGAGGCCATCGCTGGGCTCACACGCATGCGTGTGAAGCAGGCTGGGGGCGAGCCCCGGGGCGAAGCTGTCGAGGCGGCCGACGAAGCGATCGCGTTCCTGCAGTGGCTCAAGGATGGTCATCTGACGTTTTTGGGAGCGCGCGAATACCGCTGGTCGGGCGATGCCCTCTCGGGCCAGCTCGTCCCCGTCGAGGCAACGGGCCTCGGCCTCTTGCGCGACAGCTCCGTCGAGGTGCTGCGCCGCGGCACCGAACTTGTTCCGATGACCGCCGAGGTACGCGGTTTTTTGCAGGCTCCCGCCCCGCTCATCATCACCAAGGCCAACGTCGTCGCGCGCGTGCATCGCCGCGTGCACATGGATTACATCGGCGTGAAAATTCTCGCCGACGATGGCCGGCTCGCGGGCGAGTTGCGTCTGATTGGGCTCTTCACCTCCCAAGCCTACGCGCAGTCGCCACTCACCGTGCCGCTGCTCCGCCGCAAGCTGCAAGCCTTGATCGCGCGCTTGGGGGCACCGCCCGAAAGCCATACCGGCAAGGCGCTGATCAACGTCCTGCACACTTTTCCCGGCGACGAGCTGTTCCAGATCGGCATGAACGACCTGGCGCGCTGGACCGCCGGCATCCTGGATCTCGAACCGCGGCCGCGGCTGCGGGTCTTCCTTCGACGCGACCGCTTCGATCGCTTCGTCTCGGCCCTCGTGTTCGTGCCGCGCGATCGTTTCTCGACCGGTGTTCGGGAACGCATCGGCGCCTATCTGGCACAACGCTACGAGGGGCGGATCTCGGCTTTCCACCCGACGTTCATCGACGGTCCGCTGGTGCGCGTGCACTTCATCATCGGACGCTGGACGGGCCAGACGCCCGACATCGCCGAAGCCGAGCACGAGCGCGAGATCGCCCGCATCGTTGCCACCTGGAACGATCATTTGGCAGCAGCCCTTGCGGCTACGGGGCCACGGGCCGCTGCCGATGAGGCGACGCACGCCCTGATATCGACCTACCAGGACGCCTTTCCGAACGGCTATGCGGATACGTTCGCGCCCCAGCGGGCCATTCAGGATATTCGCCGCATCGAGCAACTTTCGCCCGAACACCCGGTGGCGATCGACTTCTACCGTGAGCCCGAGGCGCCGCCCTCGCGCGTGCACGCGGCCATCTACCGCCTCGACCGGCCCATCCCCCTTTCAGAGCGCGTGCCGCTGCTGGAGAACCTGGGATTCACCGTCATCGATGAGCGCACGTATCCGGTTACGCCGAAGACGGAAGCCGGCACCCGCCTCGTCATGCTGCACGACATGATGCTGGAGACCACGGACTTGACGCCGCTCGAGGTCGGCCGGGACGATCGGCGGCTCGAGAGCTGCTTCCTGGCCGTCATGGAGGGCGCAACGGAGAGCGACGGCTTCAATCGGCTGGTTCTGTCCGCCGGGGCGCAGTGGCGCGAGGCGGCGATCCTGCGGGCCTATTCGGCCTACCTGCGTCAATTGGGCTCGCTGTTCGGCCAGCGCTACATTGCCGATACGCTGCTTCGCAACGCCGGGATCGCGCGCGATCTGATCGAGCTCTTCCACACCCGCTTCAGGCCGGATGCGAGGACGGCCACCCCGCGCGATCCCGAAGCCCGCAAGGCCCTGGATGCACCTGTTCGCGCCCGCATCGAGGGCGCGCTCAGCCAGGTGCAGAGCCTCGACGATGATCGCATCCTGCGCCAGCTCGCAGCGCTCGTCGCGGCGACGGTCCGCACCAACGTCTACCAGCTCGGCAAGGATGGCGAGCTTCCCGCAACGCTGGCCTTCAAGTTGCAGAGCCGCGACCTGGAGATGGCGCCGGAGCCCCGGCCCTTCCGCGAGATCTGGGTTGCCTCGCCCCGGGTCGAAGGCGTGCACCTGAGGTTTGCTCCGATCGCGCGCGGCGGCATCCGCTGGTCCGACCGCCCCCAGGACTTCCGCACCGAGGTGCTGGGCCTGGCCAAGGCGCAGCAGGTCAAGAACGCGGTCATCGTGCCGGCGGGCGCCAAGGGCGGCTTTTACCCCAAGCTGCTGCCGCGCACGGGGCCCCGCGAGGCCGTGCAGAAGGAAGGCATCGCGGTCTACAGCATCTTTGTGTCGGCGCTGCTGGACATCACCGACAACATCATCGACGGCGCCGTCGTCCCGCCTCGCGATGTCGTGCGCCACGACGGCGATGACCCTTACCTGGTGGTGGCCGCGGATAAAGGCACGGCGACCTTCTCCGACATTGCCAATGGCATTGCGGTCGAACACGGCTTCTGGCTCGGCGACGCCTTCGCCTCGGGCGGGTCGGCTGGCTATGATCACAAGAAAATCGGCATCACCGCGCGCGGCGGCTGGGAGTGCGTCAAGCGGCACTTCAGGGAGCTGGACCGAAATATACTAACGGAGCCTGTCACGGTCGTCGGCGTCGGCGACATGTCGGGCGACGTGTTCGGCAACGCCATGCTGCTGTCGCGCCAGATCCGGCTGATCGGCGCCTTCGACCATCGGGACATCTTCCTTGATCCCGACCCCGAGCCCGAACGCAGCTTCGCCGAGCGGCAGCGGCTGTTCGACCTCCCCCGCTCGAGCTGGGCCGACTATGATCGCGCGCTGCTGTCGTCAGGCGGCGGCATCTATCCCCGGTCGAGCAAATCGATCACGCTCACGCCCCAAGTGCGGGACCGGCTGATGATCGCCACCGAGAGCGTGACGCCCATCGAATTGATGCGGGCCATCCTGATGGCCGAGGTGGACCTCCTCTGGTTCGGCGGCATCGGCACCTACGCTCGCGCCACCTCCGAGACCGACGCCGATGTGG
>JBKJYG010000504.1:0-5590 GCA_046715905.1 Hyphomicrobiaceae bacterium
GCGGTCTGGTGACCGCCGATGGCCGCCTGGTGGCCCAGGGCGACGCTGACAACCCGATCCATATCTTTTCTGTGCCCTATTCAACGGCGGAGGTCGTGAAAACCTTCGCGGGCGACATCCATCCCGGCGATATTTTCCTGCACAACGACCCGTACACCGGGGGCACCCATCTCAATGACGTGCTCATGCTCTACCCGGTCTTCCACGACCAGGACCTGGCAATGTTCACCGCCACCCGGTGCCACTGGGGCGATGTCGGCGGCATGACGCCCGGCTCCCTGTCTGGACGGGTTACGGACGTTTACCAGGAAGGCATCCGCATTGTTCCGACCCGCATCTGCGAGCGCGGACGAATGAATGAGGCGTATCTCAATCTGCTGTTCGACAACATGCGCATCCGTGACGAGCGCCGCGGCGACTTCAATACGATGCTTGGCGCCTCTCGTAAGGCGGCCCAACATCTGGAGCGGCTGTTCGCCCGTTTCGACGGTGGCCTGTTTCTCGATGCTGTCGAGGATCTGATTGCACGCTCGGAACGGGTCATGCGGGATCGCATCACGAACATTCCGGACGGCGTGTATCAGGCGGAAGGTTATCTCGATAGCAACGGTCATAACCCGGAGCCGATGGCTGGCCGGCTTAAGCTCACCATCATAGGCGACCGCCTGATTGCTGACTTCACAGGCAGCAGCGCGCAGACCGGCGGTCCCACCAATGTGGGACCGGCCATGGCGCTCAACGCGGTTGCGAGCGTCGTCAAATCGTACCTTGATCCGCAAACGCCCGTTAATCACGGATCCTTCAATCCCCTCGAGATCATCAATCCATCCGGCAGCTTCTTGAACGCGACTTTGCCGGCACCTTGCGGGGGCATGGTGGAATGCCGCGCCATCATGGTAGCGATGATGGTCTCTGCGCTGGGCCAAGCTCTGCCGGAGAAGCTGATCGGCGATTTGAAGGGCGGCGCCAACCACGTTTATTTATCCGGCCCTCGTCCCGGTCACGATCCTGGGAATGCTGGACTGTTCTTGCTGTACGAATATCCAGCCGGCGGCACGGGAGCCACCATCGGTGCGGACGGCAATCACGCGGTGCGCGGTTTTCCAGAGGGCGATTTCAACGTCGTCCAGGCGGTCGAGATCGCCGAGATGCAGTGTCCCATACGGATCGAGCAGTACGGCTTGCGCGAGGGCTCCTGCGGTGATGGTGAATTCCGGGGCGGTTGCGGCATGCGCCGTGACGTTCGCATGCTCGCCGATGGCGCAAGTCTTTCGGTCCTGGCCGATCACGCCGTGATCCCACCCTTCGGCGTTGCTGGAGGACTGAGCGGTGCGACCAACCGGTTCGTCGTCGTGCGCAATGGAATGGTCATCCAGCCATCGCCGATCCCCGGCAAGGTTGGCGGCTTCAACCTGTTGAAGGACGACATCGTGCGCATGGAATCATCGGGCGGAGGCGGGTATGGCGATCCGCTGCAACGGGCGCCACAGCGCGTGGCGCGCGACGCAGCCCTCGGCTACCTGACCCCTGAGAGAGCCCGGGCGAGTTACGGAGTGGTTCTCACCACGGATGGGTCCGTCGATACCGCAGCGACCGATGGCGAGCGCGACCGTCACCGCGCCGCGCGTGTGATCTGTCCACTTGAGCCGACGCAGAAGGATACTTTCGATGGGGCCCGCCGGCTTATTGAACTCTCCCGACGTCTGGCCGAGCGGCTTGACGTCAGCAACGACGACCTCGTCGAAATTGCGGCTCCCGGCGCGGCAGCGTCTTTGCGCGGCTGGGTCCGTGTCGCTGCCGCTTCCGAAGCTGGCGAGGATGGCGAAGGACTGACGCTTGGGCCCGCAGGCCTGGCCGCGATCGGGCTTGATGCTGGCCAAAAAGTGGAGATCCGCAGCCTGCGACCCATCCTGACATGAGTGCTCATCGGTACCTGATCGGCATCGACGTTGGTGGCACGTTCACCGATCTGCTCGCTTTTGATGAGGTGACAGGCAGGTTGCTTTCGGCAAAGGTGCCTTCGCTGCCCGGAGCACAGTGGCAAGGCGTCATCGATGCTTTGGCAAAACTCGAAATTGACTTGAAATCCATTCGGGCCTTTGTGCATGGGACGACGATCGCAACCAACGCGCTACTCGAGCGCAAGGGCGCACGCACGGCGCTCGTGACCACGCGAGGATTTCGCGACGTTTTAGAGATCGGCAAGGGCCGGCGCCTGACTGGCGGCCTTTTCGATACCACATGGCAACGCCCCGTGCCCCTGGTACCACGGGATCGCCGTCACGAAGTTTCGGAGCGCACGGCGGCCGATGGCGGCGTGCTTACTCAGGTGGCGCCAGCCGACCTCGAGGCACTTATTGATACGCTGCGGGAGCAAGGCGTAGAAGCGGTGGCAGTGGCTTTCGTCAACAGCTACCTCAGACCGGACAACGAGGCCGTCGTCTCCGCCGTTCTGCGAGATCGCCTCCACCCGGTGCCGGTCACACAATCCGCGCAGCTTATTCCGGAGCGTGGCGAGTTCGAACGCACGTCCACGGCCGTCCTCAACGCCTATCTGACCCCCGTCATGACGAAGTACCTTTCAACACTGTCCAACAAGCTCTCCGAAAGTGGCGTACGAGCTCCCGTCAGCATCATGGGGTCCAACGGTGGCGCCATGACGCTCGAGATTGCCGCAGAGCGCTGCGCCGCGACGTTTCTTTCCGGTCCCGTCGGCGGCGTTGGCGGGGCCATCACTGTGGCCACGGCCGCCGGCGTCCGCGATCTGATCACCTTCGACATGGGAGGCACCAGCACCGACGTCGCCCTGGTGCATGACTTGACGCCGCGCATGTCGCACGACAATCGCGTCGATGCCTACCCGCTCCGTATGCCGCAAGTCGACATTCACACCATCGGCGCGGGTGGCGGGTCGATCATCTGGATTGGACCAGACCAAACCTTGCAGATCGGGCCGCATAGCGCGGGGGCCGTTCCCGGGCCGGCGTGCTATGGCCGTGGCGGCCGTGATCCAACCATCTCGGACGCCAATCTGTTGCTGGGCCGCTTGTCAACGAAGCGTCCACTTGCAGGCGGGCTCGTCCTCAATAGCGGAGCAGCGGAGACGGCGTTCCGATCTCTCGCCGACGCGCATGGCAGTGACGATATCATTGCACTGGCCGACGCCGCCGTGGCGATCGCCGTGGCAAAGATGGCTGGAGCCGTGCGCGAGGTTTCGGTGCATCGCGGCTTCGACCCGCGCGATTTTGCACTGGTGGGATTTGGCGGCGCCGGTCCGATGCACGGATTTTTGGTAGCCGAGGAACTCGGCATGAACGAGGTGGTCATCCCCCGCTTTCCGGGGCATCTCTCGGCCCTTGGCCAGATGATGGCCGACCTGCGCCGGGATCTGGTGAAGGCCTGGGGCGGGCGTCTCTCGGAGCTCTCGCCCACGGACCTGAGGGAGCATGCAGACGCCCTGCAGCGTCAGGGATCAGAGCTGCTACGCGCGGATGGCATACCGCCCGAGCGCCATGTCCACGAATTCTCGCTGGACATGCGCTACGCAGGCCAATCGTTCACGCTTGCTATCGTGTGGCGGCCCGATGACGCCGACTTCGGCCCCCTGCGGCGCGACTTCGATACGCGGCATGAGGAGACGTTCGGGTACGCAGATCCCCCCAACGAGGCCGAGGTCGTCAATATTCGCCTTGTTTCCACGGGCAAGGTCGACCGCCCGACCCTCAACCTGGCGCCTTCTGCCACGGCCCCACCACGGGTCACCCTCCGTCGCGTCTGGTTTGGCGGATGGATCGACACCGCCATCTATGACCGCGTCGAATTGCCCGCAGGATTGGCGGTTGAAGGCCCGCTCGTCATCGAGGAAGCCGGGGGTACCACAGTCGTGCCGCCGGGCTGGACAGTGTGTGTCCACGAAAGCGGCGCTTTAATCTGCCGGTTTCACGAGTGACTCACGCGCTCGCGGTGCGCGCCACGTGTGGATACCGTGGATAAAAGCAGGAACGTCTGGAGGACGAGCCGAGAGTCATGCTGTGTGCACTCGGGTGATCGAGGGGGACACGCGATGCTGGTGTTGATCAAAAGGCCTCTGCTGTACTTGGCGGGACCGTCACAGCTCATTGCTCTCAGTTTCGTATTGCTTGCGGCCCTGGTGATGCTCCTTGTGAGCGGCGCCGACGTGCCGGACGAGCGTTACGAGATTGGCTAGGGTAGTCAGCGCATGAGATCGCTACCGCAGTCTGATCCGCGATAGAAGCGGTTGAGACTGCGGTTCATTGCGAGCTCCCGTCTGGCCGCCAACAGTCGGCGCGCGGTCAAAATCGGATGGCGCAAGAGGAGTCCAAATAAATCGAGGGCGAACGCTGTCTTCTGGTTCGCAAGATACTTATGCTTGGTTGTGATCCACTGGCGCGTGAAGGCGTATTGACCCTCAGCTTCGAGCACATCGCGGTGTTTTTCAAGCAGCTGCAGCATGGAGTCTGCTTCGTTCAACACACCCTTCTCGCTACCCCTGGTCATGGTCTGTATGACAAGCGGCTCGGAGCATCCGACGAAATGACCTCCAGCTTTTGCAATTCGAACGTTAAGCTCAGTGTCATCAGAACGACGAAAGGCGGCATCGAATCCTCCAAACGCGCGGTAGGTCGACGTTCGAGCTAGTTGTGAGCATGTGGCGCAGGCCCCGTAAGCGCCAGCTAACGGCGTTCCCAATAGAAGCCGCCTTACGAGGCTCGTACCATGCGGGGCGGACGCTGCTTCGTCGTTTCCCATAGTGGCTGCATAAAACCGCCGACCGTCGCCGAAATGCTGCTCACGCGCGGTGTGACAGATCACGAATCCAGGAGTAGCCATCCTGGCTTCATATTGAAGGAGGCGACGAACCTGCGCGCTCACCCTATGCGGCAGACTGATGTCATCGTCGTCGAATAGGGCAATGAACTCGCCACGAGCCTCTGCGATGATGCGATTGCGAGTACCCGCGGATCCGAGATTAAGAGTGTTGGTGGAAAGCTTGATCTCGGGTTCGCTTGCCGAAAGCCTTGCAAGAATGACATCAGTGCCGTCGGTCGATGCATCATCGACAATGACGATCTCGATCGGCCGCCAATCCTGCGCCAGCGCGCTTCGCACAGCCCTTTCGATGGTGTGTGCTGCGTTATACGCGGTAATACCGAGAGTAACCAAAGGCGCAGATTGCGGCGGCGTCATGCACGGTTTCCACGATCCAGGCGCGATCAAATCGGTCAAACGGGCCGGCTCGCGAGGCTGCCGCTCGGTTCGGCCTGGGCAGACCTGCCCGTGACGTCCCGCAGAAGAACTTCCCACTTCGTGACGACGCCATCCAACCCGCACCGCTGCATCGATACGGGTCCCGCTGCCCCGAAACGGCGGCGGAGGTCCGCATCGTCCATGAGCGAGGACATGGCATTCGCCAAGCCCTCAACGCGGTCATCCGCCCTGACCAAGACTCCCGTGCGACCGTCCTCGATAAGATCGTTCGTGCCCAGGCAGTCGGCAAAGCCAATGGCCGGCATTCCGTGACAGAGAGCCTCTGCCGTGGTCAATCCAAAGCTCTCGTAGAGGGACGACG
>JBKJYG010000505.1:0-5552 GCA_046715905.1 Hyphomicrobiaceae bacterium
GTCCGGGGCAGGTCGATCGGTGACGGAGGCCGGCCGCCAGCCCCCGGCAACTGCCCCGCTAGAACAGCGCCCGCCAGCGCATCCAGGAAAGGCTGACCGGGCGGTACGGTGAAGACGTTGCGAGCCATGGCGGTGACGGTCCGTCCCTGAGTGCTCATCGCAATGGGCTCTCGGGAGGGCGCTCCGCAACCGATGCCCCTTCGGCAATCAGCCTGTGCTCAGCCGCCGCCAGCGCGGCTGGATCGCCAACGTGCATCCATAGCCCCTCGAGGACGAGGCCAAACAGCCGGCGTTCGCCCATCGCCCGATCCCAGACCCGATTAAGTGAGAACGGCACGGGCTCGGTGTCCCGCATCAGGCGTGGGTGCGCATACGATACCCCCGCGAACACATAGGGTGTCGCAGCGCCTGCAGCCGGCCTGTGGATGCGGCCGTCGTCCTGGAGATGGAAATCGCCGCGCCCGGTGTAGCCAAGACAGCCGTCCCGATGGGCCAGCAGGAGCACGGCGTCCATCTCGCAAGCGTCCCAGGCCTGCTCCAGCCGATGCAGGTTTGAGACCCCGTGCTCGATCCAAACCGAATCGGAATTGTGCACCAGGAACGGATCGGACCGGGCCGCATCGGATTGCAGTGCGGCCAGCGCCTTGCGCACGCCGCCCCCGGTATCCAGGAGGAGATTGCGCTCGTCGGAAATGGTGATCTGGGGCGACCTGCGGTTTCGCAGATGCGCCTCGATTTGCGCCGCCTTGTGGTGCACGTTGACGACGGCGCGGGCAAAGCCGGCCTGCGGCAGGCGGTCCAGCACATGATCGATCAGCGCGCGGCCCGCGAGCTGCACCAGGGGCTTGGGAACCGCATTCGTATGCAGGCGCATGCGGTGGCCCAGACCAGCCGCCAGCACCATCGCCGTCCTTGGTTTGCTGCGCATGCGGTGTGATAGCCCGGCAGCGGGCCAGCGTCACGCGGGTGGGCGCCAATTGCGCACAGCGTGAGGTAAATGCGCATCATACCAGGCTTTAAGGCCGCTCAGGCTGGGATGCTGCAGGTTACGCTCGAGATAGTCCCAGGTGCGGGACATGTGCTCCAGGTAGTGTGCTTTCCCGTCGCGCCGAAGCAATCGCACCCAAAGGCCGATCAGCCGCGTATTCCGATGGGCGCCAAAACGGGCATAGGCGGCGCGGAAGGCTCCGGCATCGAATGCCGCGTCCGAACGGGCCATCGCCGCCTCGTAGCGGCGCAGCATTTGGCTCTCGAGCGATACCGGAACGTTGACCCGCGCGTCTTGCAGCAGCGAGGCGACGTCGTAGGCCCAGGATCCGGCCAGCGCATCCTGGAAGTCGATAACCCCGACCCGATTGATGCCCACCCGATGCGGCAGCCAGAACAGATTGGGCGAGTGCACATCGCGCAGAAACAACCCCTCAGGCTCAGCCAGCATCTGGTCATGCACGGGTGACCAGAGCCCCTCGAATTCGGCTTTGATGCGGTCGGACGCGGGGGCGCCCTTGGCCTCGGGCCAGAACCATTCCAGCAGCAGCCCGATCTCGATCTCCAGCGCCGCCTTGTCAAAGCGCGGCAGGCGATACGTGCTCCCATCGGGAAGATCGAGGACCGCTGGCCACGGCCGGCGTCGGAGCGCCACCAGGGTATCGATGGCGGCCGACCACAGCTCGGCCTGGCTTGCTCCTCCCACCAGCGCCCGGCTGAAGGTCTCATCGCCCAGATCCTCCAGCAGCAGGAAGCCTGCCTCAAGATCGACAGCCTCGATGTGGGGGACCGAAAGACCGGCGCGCTCCAGAGCCCCTCCGAGGGCGACAAAGGGACGGACGTCCTCCGCCAGGTGCGCGATGCGACTGTAGGACAGGCCGTCGCGCACCGCCGGTCCATCCGGGATGCGCGGCGCATCCATCAGCACCAACGGCTTTGGTCCGCCCGACAGGCGCGCGTAGGCGCGGCCCGACGCATCGCCCTGAAGGTAGGCAATGGCATGCGTCGAGCGGGACCCGAGCGTTGCCTCGAGAAACGCCAGCATGCGCTCCAGCCGGCCGGCCCGCTGCTGCCATGTTCCATGCCCGCGCATCGAGACGAAGCGCCGGTCGGGATCGGCAGCGGGCGCAAGCTCGATCTCCAGTCGATTGTTGCCGAACAGAGAGCCGCCCGCGCCCTGGTTTGGCGGCTGAGGGTCTTCGACCCTCTCCGGCCACTCCACGATCGCCACGCCGCGTCCCACCGCTTCCTCGAAGCCCGTCTCGTCGAGATCCCGCGCGCCGCCAAGACGATAAAAGTCGAAATGCACGACGGGCAGCCGCGCCGTTTCATACGGTTGCGCAATCGGGAAAGTCGGGCTGGGCACCTCAGCCTCGGGGTCGCCCAGCAGCGCCCGCAGCAAGGCTCGCGCCAACGTGGTCTTGCCGGCGCCGACAGGTCCGCGCAGCAGAACGACGTCTCCGCGTTGCAGCTTGAGAGCGATCCCTTCGGCCAAGCGCCGGACCGCCTCCAGATCGAGGCTGGCGCGGGCCTCAGCAGGCGTCACAGCCGCAGGCCTACGCGAACCTGTGGCAAAGGCGCGTTCGGCGCATGACGGCCGAACTCGGGAAACAACACCGTCACCGAGGTGCCTTGGCCCGGCGAAGAGTCGAGCATCATCTCGCCTCCGTGCAACTCCACCAGGCTCTTGACGATCGAGAGGCCAAGCCCCGCACCCCTATGCTTTGAACCTTGCGTACGCGACACGAACCGCTCCATCACCGCACGTTGCTGATCTTTGGGAATTCCGACGCCCTGATCGTGCACGGTGAAAGCGATCATCGCACCAGTCCGTCCACAATCCAAACGCACCACGCCGCCGGGATTCGAGAAGCCAATGGCATTGGAGACCAAATTGTACAGCACCTGGCGCACCCGGCCTTCATCGGCCACGAACGAAGCGATATCCGGCGCGATCGTCACCTCGAGCCTTAACCGCGCCCGCGACACACGATCGTGCACCCCGAGCAAAGCCGTCTCGACGACGTGATCGATCTTGACCGGGGACAGCTTCAGCTCGAGTGCGCCGGCATCGATGGTGGCCAAATCCAGGATGTCGTCAATGATCGACAGCAATGTCTTCGACGAGACCGAGACGTCCTTCAGGTACTCTCGCTGCTTATTGTTGAGGGCACCGGTGCGCGGACTTTCCAAGAGCTCCGAGAAGCCGATAATATTCGTCATTGGCGTGCGTAACTCATAGGAGACATGGCTGATGAACTGGCTTTTGAGCCGGTCAGCCGCGACCAGCGCCTCATTGCGATCGATCAGCGCGCGCTCGTAACGTTTGGAGGCTGTCACGTCGGAAAACGACACCAGCGTGCCGCCGTCGGGCAGCGGCATGGCCGCGAACTCGATCACGCTCTGATCGGCGCGGGTCATCTGACCTTCGATCGGCTGACGCTGATCGGAGATCTCCGTGACCGCACGCGCGATCTGACTCCAATCCCGATCGTCTTCGTAAAGCGACCGGCATTGGCTGATGATGGCGTCGATATGCGGGTTCTCCGCCAGCATCGGCCGGGCCAGCTTCCAGACCCGCTGGAAAGCCTGATTGAACAGCCGCAAGCGGCCGTCCATCCCGAACACGGCGATGCCTTCCTTCAAGTGGTCGAGCGTCTCGCGCTGTACGTCAATGAGCGCATTGTGCCGGCTCTCGAGCGCCAAGCGCTCCGTCACGTCGTCGTAGAAGTGGGTAATGCCACCATCCGGGCGCATCTCGATGGTCACGTGCAGCGTGCGCCCGTCGGGGAGATACCAGCCCTCCTCGTGCGCCGCCTCCGATCCATAGCCCGACAAAACGCGTGCTTTCCACTCGCGATAATTGACGGCCTCGGTCGCGGTGCCACTCGTTCCGTCCCGGCTGATCACCTCCGGCAACCGAGAGGCCTCCCGCAGCCGATCAAGGATCTCACCGTCGGTTGGCCGCGCATCGAGCCATTCCTGGTCGAGCATCCACAGGCTTTGATAAGCCATGTTGCAGAACGTCAATCGATGGTCTGCTCCGAAGATGGCAACGGCCGTCGCCACCCGGTCGAGCGTGCGATCGTAGGCCGCCGTCTGCCGATCGAGTTCCCCGCGCGCGCTTTCGGCCGCGGTGACGTCAATAGCGGCTGCCGCGCTGGCGTCGCCGAGCGGCAGCATGACCACGTCGTGAGCGCGGCGGCTGCCGGCGATATTGAGCGCCAGACGCCTTGCGAACGTCGAGCCTTGACCGATGATGGTCTGGGCCTCCGCTTTCTGCCGGATTTCGAGAAGATCCAATTGCCGTTCGCACACCTCCGCGGGATCGGCAGCCTCGACCGCACGGGCGTAGGCGGTGTTGACCCAGGAAAGGCGGCCGTCGCCTCCCTGCAACCAGACCGGCATGGGCAGCGCGTTGAGCAGGGCGCGCGATAGCGTCACGTCACGGGCGAGCTGCCGGTGTTGATCCATGATGCGGGCGAGGTCGCGGCGCGAGCCCGCCACGTCTCTGAGGCGCAGCACGGCACGTCCCCCAGCCACCCTGCCAGCGGCGTCAATCTGGCCGCCCGCGGCCGTCCGAAGCAGCAGGTTGAACGATCGCCCGCTCGTAAACAAGGTATCAAGCCCAAGCTTCAGATCGCAGGCGGCAGCAGGCTCCAGCCATTGCCCAAACCGCAGCAACTGATTTTCATCGTCGGGCAATCCCGGGATGCCCGAAAGGCTGTTGACGGCAATCTTGACCCCGCGGCCATGCTGCCAAAAGACAAGCACCTGAGGCTCGGCCTTCAGGATGGCCTCGGCGGCGGCCAGACTGCGCCGCAGCTCGGCAATCTCATCCTGCCGGCGGCGCCGCAGATGCCGGCTGACCATGCTCGTCCGGCACAACATCACGCTTGCTGTCGTGAGCGCCCCGCCGGTGATAACGAGGGCCAGCAGGTGGGCCAGCCGGAAGCCACCAACCATGGCGGGAGCCTGCTCGGTCACCGCCACCATCAGCACGATGGCGCATGACAGACTGGCTGCAAGCAGGAGCAGCAGCTCACTGCGCACATAATCCTTGCCTGTGCTGCTTGCCAGTCGCATGGGCCCCGCTGCAGTTTCACGCAGCTCGCGCACAGCTTTTTGCAACGCGGGACGAGAAAAGCTGGAACGACGCTTCGATTTTAACTCTAATTCGACGCCGAATCAGTGGCCAGTATGTGAGCGATGACTCACACTGACTAGAGTCTCAAAAGCACCCAGCGCGATCTAAATTATTCGTGCCCTCTTGGAACCATTCTTTTGAACGCAAAAAGGCCGTGCAGAGTTGCAGCGGCCCTGTTTCTTTTCGTATGTTCTGAAACGGCTTAGTAGCGATAGTGATCGGCCTTGTAGGGTCCGCTCTCCGGCACCCCGATATAATCGGCCTGCTTCTTCGAGAGCTTGGTCAGCTTCACACCGATCTTCTCCAAGTGTAACGAAGCCACCTTCTCGTCGAGGTGCTTGGGAAGGGTATAGACCTTCTTTTCGTATTGGCTGTTGCGGGTCCAGAGCTCGATCTGCGCCAGGGTCTGATTGGTGAA
>JBKJYG010000506.1:0-2714 GCA_046715905.1 Hyphomicrobiaceae bacterium
TCCCCGCTTAATCAATCCTGTAAATTTAGCCACCTTTTCCATGCTCCGATCGTAGCAGTCGATCGTAGCAGACCAAGTTAGAAAACGCTGCAGTCACAGTAGTTTAACGACATCAGAAGCTTAAAGAACGAATGGTGCCCGAAAGAGGACTCGAACCTCCACGCCTTGTGAGCGCTAGTACCTGAAACTAGTGCGTCTACCAATTCCGCCATCCGGGCAAACCGTTGATATCAAGATTTTTCTCTGTTCGCGAAGCTCCTCGGAAGTCGCTGGTTCGTTGTGGTTACGCAGGTCGTCGAAGCTGGTGACAATTTTTGCCGTGTCGCACCCGCTCGGGGCCTGTTAACACGAGGTTTCGATGGGGCGCAACTGCTTCGGGAGTCATGACCCGCTCTACGCGCAAAGCCTTCGTGCTCAACAGCGTCCTCGATTCCGACGTCGGACTGCCGATAAGGCCATTTCAGCCCTGGTCAAATAGAGACGGCGGGTTGGTGCAGTTTTTGCGAGGCGCGTAAGCGGCCTATGCCAGTTGTAGCGATGCGGCCAGGGCGAGAGGGAATCGCGGCGCTGCTCTGAGTGAGTGAAGGCAGTAGCGGAGGCGCATTGCAGGCTTTGGCGAATGCGATTGGATCCGCAGCAACTTCGGGATCAAGCGCCCGATATCTGCTCCCATGGCATTGACCTAAGCCACCATTTACCAAGGCAACGCGAATACAGAAGTGTTAGCCTTCCACGGCGACCCGACCCCCTAAGGCGGTGAGGTCGAACCCTTGAATTCTATACTTGATAAATAATCGCGGAGACACGCTCGATGCTGCCAACGCTGGATGTGCAGGGCGACCGGCGCAAGATGGCGCGCATGTTGGCGCGGATTGCCATCATCGTGTTCGCGCTCGAAGCGCTGATCATGGGTACATTGTCAGGCTGGAATTTGACGCAGAGGGTCGTTCTGGAAGGGCTGACCGACGCGACGCTTCTCACTATCAGCTCCACTCCGGTGATCTACTGGTGGGTGGTGAAGCCGTTTGTCAGATCCACATATCTCGCGCGCCAGGCCTTGGCCAACGAGTTGAAGATCAAGGCGCTGCAAGCCGGTCAGCTCGAGGACACGCTGGCGGAGAAGACGCGCTTGCTGGATCAGAATGAGGAGTTGAGCGCGCGCCTGCAGCACGCCAACGCGGAAGTCTCGGAGGCCAACGAAAGAGCTTTGCAGCGGATCGGGGCGGATCTGCACGACGGCCCGGCCCAGCTCCTTTCCTTCGCCATTTTGCGTTTTGGCAAGCTGGCTACCCTCATCGAGACCCTCGGCAGCCCGCGCGATAAGGAAGAACTGCACCGCATGCGCTCGGCATTAACGGATACCTTGCGGGAGGTTCGCAACATTTCGAGCGGGTTGTCGCCGCCGAGCATCGACACGTCATCGCTCAGCGAGACGATCTCCCTCGCGGTTGCAATGCACGAAGAGCACACAGGTACCACAGTCGTATTGCGGACGGAGCGGCTGGAAAAAGTCGCAGCCTCAAAAGCCTTAAAAATTTGCACGTATCGGTTTATCCAGGAGGCGCTGAGCAATTCCTACCGCCATGCTGGCGGAGAAGGGCAAATCGTAACAGGCACGGCCGATGGTGACCGTTTGATCATTGTGGTCAAGGATCGCGGACCGGGCTTTTGCCCCGTGGAGGGCGCCAAGAAGGGGCTTGGCTTATCCGGCCTTCGCGCCCGCATCGAGGCCCTCGGTGGGACGCTTTCAATCCAATCCAGTGCCACGCTGGGTGAGGCGCGGTTGACCGCCGAATTCGAATTGCCGGCAGTTGCGATCCAGGAGAAAAGTCATGCCTAAGACAATTAGGCTATCGGTGGTCGACGACCATCCGCTGGTGCGCCGCGGCGTCAGTGAAACATTCTCTGAGGAGGCCGATTTCGAGGTCGTGGCCGAAGGTGCGACGGCGCAAGAAGCTATTCGAATTGCCGAGCAGGATCGGCCCGACCTCATGCTGCTGGACGTGTCGCTGCCGGGAGGTGGCATCGAGGCAGCTGCAATAATACGCAGCGTGCGCCCGGAATTGCGGATCGCCATGCTCTCGGTGCGGGAGGATATGGCAACCGTGCGCGCAGCGCTCCAGGCGGGTGCCCGGGGCTATATCTCGAAAGGCGTCGACGGCAAAGAGCTGGTGGCATGTGCACGCAAGATCATGGCCGGTGGAAATTACGTCAGTCCCGAGGTTGCGGCACGACTGCTGGCGTTGGATGCGTCGCCCGATCCGGCCGCGGGTCATCGTCCCGGAACAACGAACCGGCGTGCCAATTTGACGGAGCGCGAGGATCAGATCTTCCGCCTCATCGGGGAAGGTCTCAGCAATCTGGAGATCGGTCAGCGTCTGGGGCTCAGCGAAAACACGGTCAAGCATTATATCACGCCTCTTCTGCACAAGCTTGGCGTGCGCAATCGAACCGAAGCGGCGTTGTTGGTGGGGGGTGGCGACGTTCGGCGGCCGCCGAATTGAGTTAAGCGTTGCCGCCCCGTGGGTTGACCGAGCTAGATTTGTTCGCACATCAACTCCTAGGCCTTAGTCCGAGCTAATTACAGACTTTAGTCTTCTCTAAACGGCACTTTAGTATTATATATTGATGCCTTGGAATGACCGCGAGGTTTCCGACTTTGCGGGTCGGCGGCGCCGGTGGTTTGGCGAACGCTTATTGAGGCATGCTCATGG
>JBKJYG010000507.1:0-4641 GCA_046715905.1 Hyphomicrobiaceae bacterium
GAGTTTCTGAGCACAGGGCCCAAGCCGGCCCTGGATACCATGACCATCCAGCCCTATTATACGGCCCGCTTGGTGACCATGGCCGGCATGCGGCTCGAGGTGGTCAAGGACGGCGCCGATATCATCCTCGCGGCGCGCTGATCGGGCGGCATCGGCCCCGAATTTGATGGCCCGCGCCGCTCTCTTGACAAGACGGCGGAGTGTGGATTGAAGCTCACGCATGAACTATCGTCATGCGTTTCATGCTGGCAACTTCGCGGACGTTCTGAAGCACGCCGTGCTCGCCCTCATCATCGAGCATCTGAAGGTCAAGGCGACGCCATTCCGGGTCATCGACACCCATGCCGGACGCGGTCTGTACGATCTTTCGGGCGGCGAGGCTCAGCGTACGGGCGAGGCCGTGGACGGAATTGAGAGGCTCATCGGCCCGTCAGCCGCACCCCTTCCTCCGTCCATCGCCGCACTTCTGAGTTCTTATCTGGCAGCCGTCGAGCAAGTGCGGCGCAAGCGCGGACCCGCTGCCTATCCCGGTTCCCCGACGATCGCGTTGGAGCTGATGCGCCCGGGTGACCGCCTGATCGCCAATGAACTTCATCCCGAGGACAGCCAGGCTCTGAGAAGCGCCATTGGACAGGACGCTCGCGCAAAAGTTCTCACGCTCGACGGCTGGCAGGCGCTGAAAGCGGTGCTGCCTCCCATCGAGCGCCGTGGCGTCGTGCTGATCGATCCCCCGTTCGAGCAGGCGGGCGAATTCGATCGCATGAACGAAGGTTTGGCCGCCGCCCTTCGACGCTTCGCTCACGGCATTTACCTGCTCTGGTTTCCGATCAAGGACTTGGGCGCTGTGGCTCGGTTTCGAAGCGCCCTGACCGCAAGCTCGTCTCCCAAGCTTCTTTTGGCGCAGATGAACATCGGCACGCCAACCGAACCCGGGCGGCTGCATCACGCCGGCCTCGCAATCGTCAATCCGCCGTTTCGATTGCAGAGCCAGATCCAGGAACTGTTGCCGTTCCTGGCCAAACGCATGGCGCAAGGCCAGGGCGCGGAAGCTCGAACCGAGGTTTTTGGCGATCGTTCGGGGTAACGGAGACGCTCGGCGGCCGGTCTGGATAAGCCGACAACCCGTATGGTTATCGGCGCCGCTTCGACGCGAGCCCGCCCCGCCGATTTCAATCGCACTGCGGCGCCCGTGATGTTTCGGTCACAGGGATTTTGACCGATTTGCGGCGAGCCTCGGGCGCTAGGACACTTTTTGCTTTTGCTACGTTATCATGAGGAGACACCGGCGATGCCCACGTCCTCGAAGGAAATGATCACATGATGCGCTTTATGGCTTGCGGACTGTTGGGCGTTGCCCTGATCGGCAGCATCTCAGTGGTGGTCTCGACCCCCTCCGCGGCCGACAGCCGCTCGTACCGGCGGTGCGATGGTTGCAGTTCGCACGTTTACACTCGCAAGGCGCACAGGCATCACAGCCGAGGCTATCGGCATGCGCAAGTGCGCGGCTACACAGCCCGGCGCGGTGGCTATTCCTACCGCTACGCGGACAGCATCAATACCTACGGCGATAGCCGATCCCTGTATGGGGCCACGCTGCGCTTCCGCGATCCGGCGCTTGACCGGCAAACCAACGCGGGCCCTTTCGACCACGGCTTTTTCTTTGATTCCGGTGTGGCACCGCGCGGTGGCGACTCGCCCTATATGCACTGAAAGGCCAACATTGGGGCTTTCCCGCCACACCGTTAGCCCCACGTAAGACTTGCGACGTCCTCTGCTCTAGCCTTGCCGCTCGCCTGCCGATACGAGGGATTGCGAACTCAAGTCGCGCCTCATTACAGGGGAGTCTCATGGCCGATACCCGCACTTGGTCCGTTGTCGCAGTCGCAATAGCGACCAGCTTGGGTGCCTTCGCGTCGCTTCCCGCCGAGGCGAAATGCACGCGGCTTGCGTTTTCCGTGAACGATTACGGAAAAGAAGGCCCGACCAACGACGCGAAGACCCTCCTCGACAAGTACATCGCCCAGACCATGGCCGAGCGTGGCATCAAGACCTTCCATACCGGCAAAAAAGACGTCACGTGCGAGCTGTTCCTCGACTTCGGGTTCTTCGACGAGCACACCTGCAAGGCGGCGGCGACCGTTTGCTGGCCCGATGGACAGGGTGCTCCCGTGAGTGCCGGGGTCGCAGGGTCGAAAACCACAACCGGCACGCTGCCGGCCCAACCGGCGCCAAAGAAAGCCACGCCCGCGAGCTGATCGCCTCATCGCGGCAGGCAAGGGCTCGATCGCGAGCGCTCAAGTCTTTGGGGACAGCCTGTCCAGCCGCAAACGACTGCGTTCGTCCGTCAGCAGCATGACCCCTCCCAGGCCCGTCGCCACGATGGCGATGGAGGTGGCGCCCGTCAGAATAAACATGATCATGATCTGATACTTGGCTGCTTCGACAGGGTCGATGCCCGAGAGGATCTGGCCGGTCATCATCCCGGGCAGCGCAACGATCCCCGATACGGCCATCGCGTTCACGATCGGCATCAGCGCCGTTGTCATGGCCCGGCGCAAGACATCCTCAAAGGCGCGAAAGCGCTCGTGTCCCATGGCCAATCGACCCTCGATTTCTCGACGGTTGTTTTTCGCGCCCTGAACCAGCGTCTCCAGGGTCAACGCAATGCCTGTGAGGGCGTTGCCAAGGATCATCCCCAAGATCGGCAGGAAAATACGGGGGCTGTACCACGGCTCGCTGCCGATCACGGCGGCGGTCACGTACAGCGTGGCGCCGAGCCCGACCGCGAGCAGGGTGACAGAGGTGAGACCAGCACTCAGCACGCCGCTGATGCGATCGGTTTGACGCGTGATTGCCTCCCACCCCGCGACGGTGATCATCACCAACGCGATCAACAGGGTCCACCCGAGGGAAGCGTGCTCGAAAACGGCCTTGAGCACGAAACCGACCGCGCCGAGTTGCACTGTCATCCGCACCGCCGACAGCAGCAATGACCGTTCCAACCCCAAGCGGAATGTCACAGAAATCAAGCCGTTGATGACGATCAGCAGAGACGCCGCAATCAGATCCGGAAAGGTCAGCGACGCGTATTGCACGGCAACACCCTCACATTGCGGAAGCGATCTTCATATTGCCATCACAATGAAAGATAATTTAGATCGAACGCCAACATTGTTCATCTTTAATTCAGCTCCCTTCTGCTGTAATCTATGTCTAAGCACGGTAAGTTGCGGCGCAGCAAAATCCCACACGAATGCAAACAAACCAGTATTCGTTCGAGACATTCTGCACCGATCACTGCCCGATCGATGGCGCGAGAAAATATTTTAGTCTACCTTCGACGGAATAAGCCACTTTCGGCGTTTATTCTATCACTCCACGTTCGGCCATAACTCAGGAGATCAGGAATGCGAAGTGTTCTAGCAGCAACCGTTTTGGCGCTCGGCCTCGGCCTTGCATCGTCGGCGCAGGCTGCGCCGCTCGGCAATGCCGTGAGCGGCATCACGGATGGAGTCCAGACGTCGGCGGTCGAGAACGTCGGCTGCTGGTGGCGTCACGGCCGCAAATACTGCTCGGGCGGCTATTACTATGGCGGTCCGCGTTACTCTTACGGGCACCATCGTCACCATCGGCACCATCATCACCGTAAGCATTATGGCCACGGCTACCGTTGGTAACAGATGGATCAGGGCTGCCGGGTTCAACTTGGCAGCCCTTTCTCCGTCTTCTGTTACATGGGTATGACCTTACCTGGGTTCATAATGTTTTTCGGATCCAGTGAGCGTTTGATCGCCGCCATGATTTGAATTTCGACCGCGCTTTTGTACCGTATGTTTTCTTCGAGCCTTAATAGGCCGATGCCGTGCTCGGCACTGATTGAACCTCCGAGTTCCACCACGATATCGTGCACCAATCTATTGATGGTTTCCCGCTCTCTAGCAAATCTCTCGGAGCTCCAGTCGGCCGGCCGCGCCGGGTTATAATGCAGGTTGCCGTCGCCGACGTGTCCAAAGCAACAGAAGCGAATACCGGGATAGGCGGCCGCCAAAGCCGCATCGGCGCGCCGGATGAATTCCGAAATTCGGGACAGCGGTACGGAAACATCGTGCGCGATCGTGCCTCCGAGCGATTGCTGCGCGAATGCGAAATCCTCACGCATTTGCCAGAGCTTCTTCGCCTGATCGCCGGAACTTGCCATGACCGCATCGCTGATGAGATCGCGCTCGACCGCGCTTTCGAGGGCGGCGGCGAAAGCATCGGCCAACGATCCTGGCGCTCCTTGCCCCGTGAGCTCAGTCAACACGTACCAGGGATAGACGTTGGGCATAGGATCCGTGTGGCCTGGAACTCCCGCAAGCAGGTAGTCCACGACCTCGCGGCCAATCAGCTCGAAGGATGTGATGGTCTCGCCAAGCGCGGCCCGCATGCGTCCCAGCAGTTCGACCGCCGCGTCCGGGCTTTGCAGGCCGATCCACGCGGTTTGGGTTTCCGTCGGTTTCGGAAAAAGCTTGATCACGGCGGCCGTTATGATGCCCAGAGTGCCTTCCGCGCCGATAAACAGATGCTTGAGATCGTAGCCCGTGTTGTCCTTGCGAAGCCCCCGCAGTCCGTTCCAGATCTGTCCATCGGGCATCACCACCT
>JBKJYG010000508.1:0-3187 GCA_046715905.1 Hyphomicrobiaceae bacterium
TGCCAATGCCGTTCTGCAGCGTGATCGCCGGCGCGCCAGGCTTCAGGGCTTTTGCGGCCACGGGGGCCGCGGCTGCGGTATCGCGGGAGGTCACGAACACGATGGCGAGGTCGGCCGTGCCCGGCGCTGTTACGTCGGGTGCAATCGGCACCTTGACCGCAATGCGGCCGATCGCGCCCTCGACCACGAGACCGTCGCGACGGATGATGTCCGCGTGCGCGGTGTCGGTATCGATCAGCGTGACGTGGTGCCCGACCTGGGCGAGGAGGGCTGCAAACGAGCCCCCCATCGCTCCCGCGCCGATCATGGCGATCGTCTGTGGTTCAAAGCTCATGGTGTGTACCCCCGGTGTGTCAGCGTCTGTGCGTCTGCCCTGGATCTAAGGCCCCGAGCTGTGATAGCCAGCCTGCATGAGACATCTCTATGTGGGTGAAAAGCAAGTCCGACCGTCGATCGAGGCAACCCTGGCACGGGCGGGCGACCCGCGCCTCATCCATCACGTGACGCTCGGCGCGCGTGCTGGATACTCGACCTCGCGCGAGGACGACCCCTCAATCGGCGCCATTGACCTCCCGGCGGATGGTGGTCAGACGGCACGGATCATCCGGGAGATCGCGGCCGACCTTCCGACATGCGCGAGCGGTTTACCAGCGCCGATGTCGTGGCAACGCCTCGAACAGGTCTGCGCCGAGAGCTGGCTTTATGCAGCCCGACATGACGCGCGATCGCAAACTCAACCGATACGCCCGCCACCGTTCTTGGTGATCGCGATGACCGCCGGACGCGGCGGCATGCCTGGATCGAAATCCGGCCAGCGTGTCGCCGGATCCTCGAAAGTCGACTCGCGGCCGAACGGTTTCCAATCTTTCACGCCATCGGTTCCCGGATGCTGGACGGCGAGAAACAGCGTCTCGCCGTCGGGTGTGAAGCATGGACCGCAGAGCTCGGCGCCAACGGGAACTCGGAAAAACAGCCGCGAGGTGCCCCGCGCTTCGCCCTCCGTTTCCAGGGCATAAAGGCCATCGGCGTGACCGGTTCGCTTCCAGCCGGCGCCCTGATCGGTGGAAATCCACAGACGCCCGTCGGCGTCGAACGCCATGTTATCGGGCGAGGCAAACCAACCGTGCTCTGTTGTCGCCGGGTTCCACAGCGCGCCGACGCTTGCCACTCTCGGGTCGCCGCACTTGATCAGCACATCCCATTTGTAGACTTCGGCGCTATGATCGCCGCCGGGAGGCACCATCTCAATGATATGGCCGAACAGGTTCTCCGGGCGGGGATTCGATTTGGCGACCTGCTCCGGTCGGCGCTTCTCGTTGTTGGTCAGGATGACGTAGACCGAGTTGGTTCGAGGGTTCGGCTGCACATCCTCCGGCCGATCCATCGGCGTCGCTCCAAGTAGATCGGCTGCAAGCCTGGCATCGATGACAACATCGGCCTGGCTGTTAAAACCGTTGGCCGCCGTGAGCGGTCCGGTGCCATGCACCAGCGGTAGCCAGATGACGGTCCCGTCCTCGTCGTAGCGCGCAACCGCCAGCACTCCCTCCGAAAGCAGCCGCATATTGTGCGCCCGATCGTCAGGCCGATAGATTTCCTTGGATATGAACCGATAGACGTACTCGAACTGCGCGTCGTCACCGGAATAGACCACGACCCGGCCGTCATTGTTCACGATCATCTCCGCGCCCTCGTGCCGGAAGCGGCCGAGTGCCGTGTGTTTGATTGGCGCGGCATCTGGCTCGAACGGATCGATCTCCACGATCCATCCGAACCGATTGGGCTCGTTGGGCTCTTTGTCGACGTTGAACCGATCCTCGAACCGGCCCCAGTTGTACCAGTTACCCGGCACTCCATAACGGTCGTAGCTTTTGCCTTGCGCCCCTCCGAGCCCCTTTGTGCGGCGCTTGCCCTGTTCGTCGCGCTGGTCGGTCCAGAAATAGCCATGGAAATTTTCCTCGGCCGTCAGGTAGGTTCCCCAAGGCGACTGACCGCCGGCGCAGTTGTTGATTGTGCCGCGCAGCTCGGTTCCGAGCTTGTCCACAGTCGTTTGCATTCGCGGGTGCGCGGCGGCAGGGCCATCGACGGCCACGGTCGTCGACGCGGTGATCCGGCGGTTCTTGGGGCTTGAGAGAAGCGGCATCCACGCGCGATCCTGGCGCGCGATCTCGACGATCGTTACGCCGTGCGCGGCCATCTCGACGGCGACATGCTCCCGGGTCATGTTGACGAAATCGGTTTTGTCGGGCCGGCCAATGCCTGGGAACATAACCTCGGGGCTGGTATATTCGTGGTTGATGCACAGCAGACCGTGATTGCTGCCCCGGCCCAACGGGAAAAACGCGATGAAGTCATTGTTATAGCCGAAGCGCTTTGCCTGGTCGGCGGACGTCAACGCGTTCGGATCGAAAATCGGCATATTCGGTGTGAGCGGGTCACCCCAGCGCAAGAGAACGCCGACATCATAACCCTCGGCGACACTGTGTGTTGCGTCGACGCCGCTATCCAGCTCACGGAACGCGAACCCGGCCGAGATTGCCTTTGCGGCTCCGGACTCCGCGACGAGGGCGGTCGTACCGAATAGATGCGTCGTGGCCGCGACCGCCAATCCGCCCTTGAAGAGCTGCCGGCGACTGAAACGGCGAGCAATGATATTGCCCATGCTCTCTGACGATACGTCATGCGTCGGGATGTTATCGAAGTCCTCGAAGGCCTCGGCCTTGTTCGACGTGGTCTTGTCACGCATTGTCGCACCTGTCGGTTGTTGGCTCGAGCACGAGCCATGGCTCAGGTCAACAACGTGGGTGTGACAGCGATGCCGATAGTCCTTGCAAAATACCGTCCGTCATGGCGGTGTCGTAGGACACGCGTAGGGCCATCAGTGAAAGTGCTCGCGTCGTGTACGCGGACCCGCCACTTGAAGGTGACCAGGAATGGAGCCTATCGCGACCGTTGCAAGCGTCGTGCTCGCTTCGACATTGGGCGCCCATATTATCTCGACTGCAATTGCCATGCGCCGGCAGACGAGGCATCGCAAGGCCAGTTATCCTCCGGGTACCCCACATCGCGTTACCATTATTCGGCCTTTGTGCGGACTGGAGGCCTACATCGAGGACGCCCTTCGATCGACGTTCGATATCAATCGACCCGCTGTTGAGATTTACTTCTGCGTCGCGGTCGAGGACGATCC
>JBKJYG010000509.1:0-3072 GCA_046715905.1 Hyphomicrobiaceae bacterium
AGCGCGCGGTGCGCGACTGTCTGAAGTGCTCGAATGCTATCTCATGACCGGCTCCCGCGATGACCTCCTGCGGGTGGTGGCCCGCGATCTTGCCGACTACGAGCGCTTTGTGAAGGATACTTTGACGCGCATCGCGGGAGTGGCAAATATCGGATCGAGCTTCGCGCTGGGCCAAGTCAAGCATTCGAATGTCCTGCCTATCGGTCGCTGACGCATCTTGTTGGTTCCTAACGGCGTTTTACATCTTGGATTTGCAAAACGCCGTTGTTCGGTGCAAGGAGTCGAGAGCTTTCGACGAATCTGGATCCCTGAGGATCAAGGCATGTCCGACAAGTCCATAACTGACACGTCCGGGAGCGGGGCGTCCGATCTACGTCATCCCGATCCACGGGACTATGTGCAGGACGGGGCGGTCTTGTTGGGCTGCAGCCGGCATGGGCGGGCCCTGGCACCTGAGTGCATCGAGCTGGCGCTGGCCAACCGTCACGGTTTGGTGACGGGCGCCACGGGCACGGGCAAGACGGTCACGCTGCAGGTTCTGGCCGAGGGCTTCTCGGCCGCGGGCGTGCCGGTGTTTGCGGCGGACATCAAGGGGGATCTGTCGGGCATCGCCATTCAGGGCGATAAGAACCCAAAGCTCGTCGAGCGTGCCGAGCAGATCGGACTGACCCGCTATGGCAACGCCGCGTTCCCTACCGTGTTCTGGGACATTCACGGCGAGGCTGGCCATCCGGTGCGGGCCACGGTGCAGGAGATGGGCGCAGTCCTCCTGTCGCGGCTGCTGGAGCTGACCGAGCCGCAAGAGGGTGTGCTGAATATCGCGTTCCGTTGGACCGAGGATCAGCGCGCCGACGGCGATACCAATATGCGCATGGATGACTTACGGGATCTGCGCGCCGTCATCGACGAAATGGGCAAGCGCTCGCGCGAGCTGCGCAGCAAATACGGCAACATCGCGCCGGCGACGGTCGGCGTCATTCAGCGGCGGCTGCTGGTGCTCGAGCAGCAGGGGGCCAACAAATTCTTTGGCAGCCCGGCTCTCGACATCCTCGACTTTATCGGATTGGCCAAGGACGGACGCGGCGTCGTCAATATTCTGTCGGCGGAGAAGCTGATGGAAACCCCCAAGCTTTATTCCTCGTTTCTGCTGTGGATGCTGTCCGAGCTCTTCACGCGGCTGCCGGAAGTGGGCGACCTCGATAAGCCCAAGCTCGTGTTCCTGTTCGACGAGGCTCACCTTCTGTTCAATGGCGCCTCGACCGCGGTGCTCGACCAGATCGAGAGAGTGACGCGTCTCATCCGCTCGAAGGGTGTGGGTGTCTACTACGTGACGCAAAGTCCGAGCGACGTGCCTGATCGCATCTCGGCCCAGCTCGGCAATCGCATCCAGCATGCCTTGCGCGCGTTCACGCCGAAGGAGCAAAAATCCATCCGGGCCGCCGCTCAAACCTTCCGCGCCAATCCCGAAATCGATACGGAACGCGCGATCCAGGAGCTGCAGGTCGGCGAGGCGCTGGTCTCGGTGCTGGTCAACAAGGGCGAGCCGTCAATGGTGCAGCGAACCCTGATCCGCCCCCCGATGTCGCGGGTGGGACCGCTGTCCGACGCCGAACGGCAGGCAATCATCGCGGACGATGCTGACAATCGACGCAAGTACGAGCAGGTGATTGAGACTGAATCGGCCTACGAGCGACTGACCGCTCGCAATTCGCTCATCGGCCAAGGCAAGCAAAAGCTGCGCCAGTTCGGTGATCTCTTCAAATTGGGCTGAGCCTTCAGCCAGAGACGGAAAGGACGAGGCCATGGGTTATCTGCGCTTTCGCAAAACCATCAGCATCCTGCCCGGCATCAAGCTCAATCTGAGCAAGACCGGGGTGAGTGCCAGCGTCGGCGGCAAGGGCTCGACCATGAACATCGGCACGCGGCGCCGCATGGTCACGCTCGGCATTCCGGGGACGGGGCTCAGCTACCAGATGTCGCTGACCGGGACGGTCGCCCTTGCTATTGTAGTAATAGGCCTCGTCGTAGGCGTGGCGTATCTGATCAAGCCGGAGCTTGTCCGGCAGGCCCTCCATTGGTGGCAGCCGCAATGGTTTTGATGCACGGTTCGAGCGGCAACCGGACTGACAAGGGCGGCTCGAGCCGTTAGAACGGAGTTTGCGGGCTGGCCGATGCCGGTCCGCAACGCGTTCAAGCGATGGAGCAGGACAGATGGCGAAGGTAGCGTGGATTGGCCTGGGTGTGATGGGCTATCCGATGGCAGGGCACCTCCTCAAAAAGGGTGGCCACGAGCTCACCGTCTACAATCGCAACGCTGACAAAGCCGCTGCCTGGGTCAAGGAGCAAGGCGCGGGAAACACTGCGGCAACTCCGGCCGAGGCTGCCCGTGGCGCCGAGTTCGTTTTTTCCTGCGTTGGCAACGACGATGACCTGCGCGCCGTCACGCTCGGGCCTGAGGGGGCCTTTGCCGGTATCAGCAAAGGCGCCGTGTTTATCGACAACACCACGGCCTCGGCCAATGTGGCGCGCGAGCTTTATGCGGCCTCCCGCGAGAAAGGCTTCGGCTTCCTCGATGCTCCGGTGTCGGGCGGGCAGGCCGGCGCACAGAACGGCGTGCTCACGGTCATGGTGGGGGGCGATGCCGACGTCTTCGAACGCGGCAATCCCATCATGTCGCCCTACGCCCGCATGGTCACGCATATCGGTGCATCGGGCTCGGGCCAGCTGACCAAGATGGTCAACCAGATCTGTATCGCGGGCCTCGTTCAAGGGCTGTCCGAGGGCATGCATTTCGCCCAAAAAGCGGGTCTCGACCTTCCGAAGGTGATGGAGACAATCGGCAAGGGAGCCGCGGGCTCCTGGCAGATGGAGAACCGCTGGAAAACGATGGCCGAGGGCAAATACGATTTTGGGTTCGCCGTGGACTGGATGCGTAAGGATCTGTCAATCTCGGTCGAGGAAGCTCGGCGGAACGGCGCGACGCTGCCGGTGGCGGCGCTTGTCGATCAGTTCTACGCCGAAGTTCAACGGCTCGGTGGCAATCGCTGGGATACTTCAGCGTTGCTGGCTCGC
>JBKJYG010000510.1:0-2850 GCA_046715905.1 Hyphomicrobiaceae bacterium
ATGGAGGCGGGGCGGGGTGGTCAAACCCGGGTACCGAGACTTCTGTGGACAGTGCTGATGTCGCCGCCATAACGGGCCGCAATGCGAGGGGTCGGTTCACTCGGCTGCGACACGTGAGCCTGGGATCTGCGTTGTGCATCATGCTAGAGGCTGAGTTCTGATTTCGAGCGCGGTTCAGGTCTGCGGCGGAAAGCCGAACGGGCGACAAATGACGGATCAACTGCTGTGCATCATCCTTGCGGCCGGCAAGGGCATCCGCATGAGATCGGCACTGCCGAAGGTTCTGCATCGGCTGGCCGGACAGAGCCTGCTTGGCCATGTACTCAAAGCGGCCCAGAGCGCGGGCGCCTCTCATACGGCGGTCGTCGTCGGTCCCGGGCAGGATCAGGTGGGCGCCGAAGCTCAGCGCATCGTTCCCGGGTGCGAGGTCTTCGTGCAGTCCGAGCAGCGCGGGACCGCCGATGCCGTCCTGGCCGCGCTCCCCGCCATCCAGCGGCACCGGGGAGATGTGGTGGTGGTGTTTGCCGACACGCCCTTCTTGCAGTCGCAAACCATAGGCGCCTTGCGCACCAAGCTGGCGTCAGGATGCCACGTGGCGGTTGTAGGGTTCGAAGCCCGCGATCCTACGGGTTACGGACGGCTGTTGACGGACGCGGCAGGCCAGCTCACGGCCATCCGGGAGCACAGCGAAGCGACGCCGGACGAACGCCAGGCGACGCTCTGCAATGGCGGGGTGATGGGATTCCGGTCCGCCACGCTTCCGGACCTCCTGGGGGCGGTCCGTCCGGACCCGGCGAAGGGGGAATTCTACCTCACCGAAATCATCGCCCTGGCGCGCGGCCGAGGCCTTTCGACCGGGTACATCGGCGGCAGTGAAGACGATGTCCTGGGCATCAATTCCCGCGAACAGCTTGCCGCCGCAGAGCAGCTCTGGCAGCAGCGCCGCCGGCTGGAGGCGATGCAGGGCGGAGCCACACTCATCGCGCCAGACACCGTGTGGTTCTCCGTCGATACCGTGGTTGGCCGCGACGTGCTGATCGAGCCCAACGTGTTTTTCGGTCCTGGCGTCACCATCGGGGATCGGGTCGAGATCCGGGCCAACTGCCACATCGAGGGAGCAATCGTGGCAGCCGGGGCCCGGATCGGCCCCTTTGCACGACTGCGGCCGGGCGCCAGCCTTGGACCCGACGTGCACGTTGGAAATTTCGTGGAAGTTAAGAACGCCAGTCTGGAATCGGGTGCCAAAGCCAACCATTTAGCCTATATCGGCGATGGCCGGGTCGGAGCGAATGCCAACATTGGCGCCGGAACCATCTTTTGCAATTACGACGGCTTTCGAAAGCATCACACTGACGTTGGTGCGGGCGCGTTCATCGGGTCCAACGCTTCTCTTGTGGCTCCGGTCCGCATTGGCGATGGCGCGTTCGTCGGGTCGGGAAGCGTGATTACCCGCGACGTGCCGGCGGATGCCCTGGCCCTTGAACGGTCCTCGCAGGAGGAACGCCCAGGCTGGGCCGCCAAATTCCGCCAGATGATGCAGCGGCGGCGCCGCGAAGCACCTTCTGGCCGCCAGACGTAACGCGTTTGCGGATTGTGTTGGGCCCCTTTAGATCCGTTTCGGGCGGACAGCGAGGACAGCATCATGTGCGGTATCGTCGGGATACTCGGCTCCAAGCCGGTGGCAACGGATCTGGTCGACGCGCTGCGGCGGCTTGAATATCGCGGCTATGATTCGGCCGGCGTGGCCACGGTCGAGAACGGCCACCTCGAACGCCGCCGGGCCGAAGGCAAATTGCGCAATCTCGCCGATCGGCTGATGGCTGAGCCGTTGCTGGGGCGCGCCGGCATCGGACACACGCGCTGGGCCACCCACGGCGCGCCCAGCGAGCGCAATGCGCATCCGCACATGACCGACAAGGTCTCCGTGGTTCACAACGGCATTATCGAGAACTTCCGCGAACTGCGGGACGAGTTGCAGCGGGCCGGCGTGAAGTTTACCTCCGAAACCGATACCGAGGTGATTGCGCATCTGATCACGCAGGAGATGAAGCGGGGTGCCGATCCGGTCGCCGCCACGCGCGCCTGTCTGGGCCGGCTGCGCGGCGCCTTCGCCTTGGCCATTATTTTCGCTGGCCACGACAACTTGATGATCGGCGCCCGGGAGGGCAGCCCGCTGGCGGTCGGTCACGGCGACGGCGAAATGTATCTGGGCTCCGATGCCATTGCCCTGGCCCCGTTCACCAGCCAGATCACGTATCTGGAGGAGGGCGATTGGGCCATTCTTACCCGGCAGAGCCTCGAGGTTCGGGATCGCCAAGGCCGACGCGCCGATCGGCCGATGATCACATCCCAGGCGTCGGGGTTCCTGGTCGACAAGGGGAACCACCGCCACTTCATGCTCAAGGAGATCCACGAGCAGCCCGAAGTGATCAGCCACACTTTGACCAACTACATCGACATGGCCGAGGGCCGGATCAAGTTCCCCGACCTCGGCATCGACCTGGCCGGCATCAGCCGAGTGACGATTTCGGCCTGCGGCACGGCCTTTTACGCTGGTTTGGTCGCCAAATACTGGTTCGAACGCTACGCCCGCATCCCGGTCGAGATCGATGTTGCCTCTGAGATGCGGTATCGCGAACCGCCGCTGCCGGAGGGTGGCCTGGCTGTGTTTGTCTCGCAGTCGGGGGAAACCGCCGACACCTTGGCAACCCTGCGCTATTGCAAAGGAGCCGGCCAGCGCATTGCCTCCGTGGTTAATGTGCGCACCTCGACCATCGCGCGAGAAAGCGATGCTATCTTGCCAACGCTGGCCGGACCTGAAATCGGCGTCGCCTCGACCAAGGCGTTCAC
>JBKJYG010000511.1:0-3503 GCA_046715905.1 Hyphomicrobiaceae bacterium
ACGACCTTGGAACGCGTTGGCCTCGCCATATCCAGCACTCCCGCAGTGGTTCTCACAAATGCGTACCAGGCTCGCTCGATTCTATCTGAGCGCGGCGCCGTACTCGAGGCTGCGGGCGGACCAGGACAGGTCGTGGCATACTTTGCTCGCCCGTGATGATGGTCGTGGCCAATTATCTCACTAAATCCCAGATTGACACCAGCACGCGCGAGTCTACGCACAGATGAGACAAAACGCGGAGAGTATACCATGAGCTTCTTCGAGCGGTTGAAGACGGAGGCTTCCGCCGAGTGGCGCCTCTACACCGGCCATCCCTTCACAGAGGGGCTGGCAGACGGTTCACTTCCCGAGACGGCCTTTCGCCACTACCTCGTTCAGGATTACTTGTTCCTGATCGAGTTCGCCCGCGCCTATGCGCTCTGCGTTTACAAATCGCCCCAGCTTGCCGACATGCGAGAGGCGGCGGCCGGCTTGTCAGCCATCCTCGACGTCGAGATGAACTTGCACGTGAAGCTTTGTGCCGGATGGGGTTTAGCGCCCAGCACGCTCGAGCAAACCTCCGCAGCGCCCGAAATGTTGGCCTATACACGCTATGTGCTCGACGCAGGACTGCGTGGCGATCTGCTGGCGCTCAAGGTGGCGCTTGCGCCCTGTGTGATCGGCTACGCGGAAATCGCAGCGCGGCTGGCCGTGAGACCGGATGCTCTCGCCGCAACAAATTCCTATCGGCTCTGGATCGCCGAGTATGCCGGTGCGCCCTATCAGGAGTTAGCGGCTAAAGCACGGACTGACCTGGACCGTCTTGCTGAACTTTACGCTACGCCCACCCGCGCACGAGAGCTGGTTGCAATTTTCAAGGAGGCGACGCGGCTCGAGGCTGATTTTTGGGAAATGGGTTGGCGAAAGGGCAAGCCTGCCAAATAGACGCTGACCCTTGACTTCGGCGTCTGCTGCTTCAAGCGGCACGTACAATGAGCCGAGGGCGACATGCGCGTTACCGTTTAAATAACAATCAAACCAATCAAAGAAAAACAAACATGAGGGGCGGCAAGCGAGACGGAGGAGGGCGGCCCAAGGAGAGCAGTTCGAGAAGCCGAAGCTGCAATCGGTTGCCCACAAGGGTGACCAGGCCATCCCGCTCCGCAAAGCGATCTTCACGGGCGTACCAAACACTGGTGCAGAAGACACTGGCGATGCGGCCACTTGGGTCGCGGGACGAAAGAAAGCGCGTCAAGATGCGGTTCGCGCATCTGAAGACGCATCATGGTTTCGAGCGCCTGCGTCTGCGAGGTTTGTCCGGAGCGCATTATGAGTTCCATCTCGCAGCCATTGTTCAAAACCTGAAGACGCTGGCACTGCGGCTGCTGAAGCCACGCGAACCGGCGCGGCGAGATCCCAGTTGTCTTCGGCCGCCACTCGAGCGCCGTCGCAGAGCACGAAGACGGCTTTCACGTCATCCTCGCCAAGTTCCGACGACGCAGCCACGACCGTACATTTTGGCACGATCGGATGACGGTTGACCACTGAGCCGCTCTACTATTGAGAGCAGAAGTTCGAGAAACGTGGCGGGGACCGGGTCCATACATCAGCTCCTAACAAGCCTGCTGCCGAGATAAGGTCGGGTTCCGCGGCTATTCTGCCCCCCGTCTCGTTACAGCACTCGTGAACTCATAGAGTCATCCAAGGACCGAACGTTTGACCGCATTCTAAAAAGGGTGGCCGGTGATGACGGGCGTCGATGCATCTGAAATCCGGTGTGCCATGTTTGTACTCATCAGAGGAGACCAATGTCAGGTGGCTGATGCACGACGCTTATACCTCCTCGCGAGGAAGCAGGGCTTGGGTTGGGTAATTCGGATTCCGTCTCGTGACCACGCGTAAAATGCAAGGCGACAGCAGCTCTGCTGCCTCGGCGTTGCGGTCGTCGTTGAGCCTTGCCGTTGTCTGCCTCGGCACCCTCGTCGCGTCCCTCGATAGCGCGGTCAACATTGCTCTTCCGAGCATCACGAGTGCGTTCCGTATTGAACTCGAGGACGTCCGCTGGGTGGTTATCGCCTACGTCTTAACATACTCGTGTCTGTTGCTTGTCTTTGGCAGGCTCGGCGACCTCTTGGGTTATCGACACATTTTCCAATTTGGTCTCATTGCTAGCGCTGCCGGATTTGCCTTTTGCTCGTTGGCGCCGTCCTTCGAATTTCTACTGCTCGGTCGCGTGCTGCAAGGTTGTGGCATTGCCTTGACATTGAGTTGCGCTCCGGCGCTAGCGACGACGATCTACGATGAGCGGCAGCGAACGCGCGTTATTGGCATTTATGCGGCAGTGACGGCTTTAGGAGCGGCGCACGGCCCCCTTGTCGGCGGTATCTTAGTTGACGTCTTTGGTTGGACTGTCGTCTTCTGGATGCGCGTGCCAATCGCCCTCGCTGCATTCGCTCTTACTTGGATTATCCCTGTACGGAACCGGCCGGGTTCGATTGAGGGCTTCGATGCGCTGGGAGCGGGTCTCTTGATCATTTGGCTCGTCGCACTTCTACTCGGTCTTGCTCTGCGGAACGAAACCGGGGGAATGTGGGCACGCATTGGCTTCATCGGCATTGCCTTGGTAGCACTTCTTGCGTTTCTTCGCTGCGAAAGCCGACATCCACAGCCGATCATCAGGCTCGCGCTTTTTCGAGACGCCGCATTTACATTGATGAACTTGATTAGCATCATCGTGAATTACGCGGCCTTCAGCATTCTCCTGCTTGTGCCCTTCTTCCTCGTCGGGACGGCCGGCCTCGACTCTGGTCGAAGTGGCGCGGTACTGGCGTTGGCCGCTATCGGCAGCGTGGCAGGCTCATGGATAGCTGGGCGGGCGGCCGCCCGCATTGAGATCAAATGGTTCGCACCCGCCGGCGTTCTCCTGACCCTGACGGGGCTCGGCACCATCGCGCAATGGTCGCAAACGACGGGCATTTCAATGATCGCGATTTCACTCCTGGTGCACGGGCTCGGCGTCGGCTTTTTTGTAGTTGCTTACACCGATGGTGTGACGGCGATGCTGCCATTGAAGGAGCGCGGCGTCGCGGGCAGCTTGACCTTGGTAACGCGCACGATCGGCGTTGTGTTAGGGGCGACCATGCACGCTGCAATTCAGCAGATCTATGAGAACACCGCAAAACTCTCGGGAGCGACCAGCGATGAGGCGTTCATCGTCGGGTTCCAGACCACATTCCTGGCAGCCGCGATCGTATTGATCTCTGGTCTGGCCTTGAGTTTGCTCCAGATGGTCGTTGGTGGCCGGGCTAGTGTCAGGCGCTAGACGGCAGCGGGCTTTTCTGCGTTAGCCTGTTCATCTCGCAATCTGTGCTGGTTCTGGTGCACTCGACCCAGAGACGACGTCCGGCCTCCTGCGCCTCTCCAACGAAATCTAGCGGCAGCGGCTGTGATAGCTAAATCAACGCCCTTCTGCCTCATGGCCTTTACCGCCGCCGCAAGTCGGTCCCGCTTGCCTGCCTGTTGCC
>JBKJYG010000512.1:0-5447 GCA_046715905.1 Hyphomicrobiaceae bacterium
CGTTCGATTGCACGGGCAATGTCGAGGTGATGCGGACGGCGCTGGAGAGTGCGCATCGGGGGTGGGGAGAATCGATCATCATCGGCGTTGCGGGCGCAGGTCAGGAAATAAAGACGCGACCGTTCCAGCTCGTCACGGGCCGAACCTGGAAGGGCACGGCATTCGGCGGTGCGCGCGGGCGCACGGACGTGCCTCGCATCGTGGACTGGTACATGGACGGCAAGATTCAAATCGATCCGATGATCACGCACACGCTGCCGCTCGCCGATATCAACAAGGGCTTCGAGCTGATGCACGCGGGCGAAAGCATTCGCAGCGTCGTGGTTTACTGACGCCCAACGGCAAAGGCGCCGCGAGACGAAGGAGCTGGATATGGCGGACATGGCCCGCTTCGGGCTGGATGTGGGCATCTACGGACCGCTCGCCCAGCCAGCCACCATTCTGGCGCTTGCACGTCAGGCCGAGGATGCTGGCTTCGAATCCATCTGGCTCGCCGATCACATCGCCTTTCCCGTATCGTTTAAATCACAATATCCCTACAGCGCCGGCGGCGACTTCCCGACGCGATTGGCGGAGCCGCTGATGGAGCCGCTCGCGACGATGGGGGTCCTCGTCGGAGCGACCCGACGCGTGCGCATCGGCACCGCTGTGCTCGTCATGCCGCTGCGCAATCCGCTGTTGCTCGCCCGGATGCTGGTGACCCTCGATAACTTCTCGGGCGGCCGCATTACGCTCGGCGCCGGAGTGGGCTGGCTCAAGGAAGAATTCGAGGCGCTCGATACGCATGATTTCGGCGAGCGAGGCCGCGCCACGGACGAGGCCATCGAAATCTTCAAGGCCATCTCGGCGGGCGGCGAAGTTGGCTACAGGGGCAAAACCTATGCCTTCGAGCCCGTGTATTCGCTGCCCGGTTCCGTGCAGCGGCCGCATCCGCCGATCCTGATCGGCGGGCTCGCGGACGCCGCCCTGCGTCGTGTGGTGCGGCACGGGACGGGATGGCTTGCGGTTACGGCGAGCCCCGAAACGCTGACCGAGCGTTTAGCGGTGTTACGCCGGATCGCCGAGGCCGAAAAGCGGCCCTTCGAAGACCTTTCATTGGTCTACAAAATGTTTCTCAACATCGGCGAGCCCAAGCGCAGCCGCTTCGATGCGAGAGAACCCGGATCGGGATCGATTGACGAAATCGTGGACGATTTGCGCCGCATCTTCGCGCTGGGCTTCACCACGATCCTGGTCCGCTACCGTGGCGACAGCGCCGATGAGTTGCGGCGTCAGATCGACCGATTTGTCGACGACATCGCGCCTCAGGTCTGATCCGGAAGCACCAAAGGACCGCGCGAGGCGAGACCCTTGGCGCCAACAGGCCGTTAGGCGGCTTGTTGCACGACGTCGCCATTGATGGCGATAAAGCCGTCCCGCACGCTGACCCGCACGGCCTCGCCGTCCTTGATCTGTCCGGCGATAATCTGTTCGGCCAGCGGATCCTGAACGAACTTTTGGATGACGCGCTTCAGCGGCCGCGCCCCATAGGCAGGCTCGTAGCCGCGGTTTGCCAGCCAGGTCCGCGCCGCTTCGTCGAGCGAAAGCGTAATCTTGCGATCAGCCAACAGGCTCTGCAGCCGCTTGAGCTGGATATCGACGATCCGTCCCATCTCCTCGCGCATCAACCGGTGGAAGATGATCACCTCGTCGATGCGGTTGAGGAACTCTGGCCGGAACCGCGTTCGCATCTCGGCCAGCACCAGCTCGCGCGCTTGCCGCATGTCCCCGTCTTCCTTTACCGCCACGAGATACTCGGCGCCGATGTTCGACGTCATGATGATCAGCGTGTTCTTGAAGTCGACCGTGCGACCTTGTCCGTCGGTCAGGCGGCCGTCGTCGAGCACCTGCAGCAGAACGTTGAACACGTCCGGGTGCGCCTTCTCAATCTCGTCGAACAGCACCACCTGGTAGGGCCGCCGGCGCACGGCTTCGGTCAGCGCGCCGCCCTCGTCGTAGCCGACGTATCCCGGAGGCGCTCCGATGAGCCGCGCCACGGAGTGCTTCTCCATGTACTCCGACATGTCGATGCGGATGAGCGCGCTTTCGTCATCGAACAGGAACGCCGCGACGGCTTTGGTCAATTCCGTCTTGCCGACGCCCGTTGGCCCGAGAAAGATGAAGGAACCGATCGGCCGATTGGGATCCTGCAAACCTGCACGCGAACGGCGAACGGCCGTCGAGACCGCCTTGACCGCCTCCGCTTGTCCTACCACGCGCGCACCGAGGGCCTGCTCCATCTTGAGCAGCTTTTCCTTTTCGCCCTGCAGCATCCGATCGACGGGCACGCCCGTCCATCGCGAAACCACACCGGCGATGTGATCGGGCGTAACGGCTTCCTCGACCATCACGGACGAAGTGCCCTCGCCGCCCTCCGTGGCGCGTAATTTCTTCTCGATTTCCGGAATGCGTCCGTAGGCCAGCTCGCCAGCGCGCGCCAAGTCTCCCCGCCGCTGCGCCTGCTGCAGTTCGTTACGGGCCGCATCCAACTCTTCTTTGAGCTTCTGGGCCGCGCCCAGTTTGTTCTTCTCGGCCTGCCAGCGGTCCGTCAGACTGCGCGATTGCTCATCGAGCTCGGCGATCGACTTGTCGAGCCGAGCCAAGCGATCCTTCGAGGCTGGATCGGTTTCCTTGCGCAACGCTTCGCGCTCGATCTTCATCTGCATGAGATCGCGATCGATGACATCCAGCTCCTCGGGCTTGCTGTCGATCTCCATCTTCAACCGGGATGCGGCCTCATCCATCAGATCAATGGCCTTATCGGGCAGAAACCGGTCGGTGATGTAGCGATTGGAAAGCGTCGCCGCCGAAACCAGCGCCGAATCGGTAATCCGAACGCCGTGATGCAGCTCGTACTTTTCTTTCAACCCGCGCAGGATCGAGATCGTATCCTCGACATTGGGCTCGGCGACGAACACGGGCTGAAAACGGCGGGCCAGCGCCGCATCCTTCTCAATGTGCTTGCGATATTCGTCGAGCGTGGTCGCGCCGATGCAATGAAGTTCGCCGCGGGCCAGCGCCGGCTTGAGCAGATTGCCGGCGTCCATCGACCCTTCGCTCTTGCCCGCGCCGACGATGGTGTGCAGCTCGTCGATGAAAAGAATGATGCGGCCTCCCTCGGCCTGCACCTCCTTCAGCACGCTCTTGAGCCGCTCTTCGAACTCGCCCCGATATTTCGCGCCGGCAATCAGGGAACCCATGTCGAGCGACAGCAATTTTTTTTCCCGGAGGCTGTCGGGTACGTCACCTTTGATGATGCGCTGCGCCAGACCCTCGGCGATCGCGGTTTTACCCACGCCCGGTTCACCAATCAGGACGGGGTTGTTCTTGGTGCGCCGTGACAGAATCTGGATCGTTCGCCGGATCTCCTCGTCGCGGCCTATGACGGGATCGATCTTGCCCTCGGCGGCTGCTTCCGTCAGATCTCGCGCATATTTCTTCAGCGCATCAAATCCCTCCTCGGCAGATTCTGTATCTGCCGTCCGGCCTTTACGCACGTCGTTGATGACCGAGTTCAGCGTCTGAGCATTGACCCCGGCCTCTTTCAGGATGCGGGCGGCCTCGCTTGATCCTTCGACGAGGATCGCCAGCAGCAAACGTTCCACCGTGACGAACTTGTCGCCGGCCTTATCGGCAATTTTCTCGGCCTGATCGAACACGCGCGCCAGCTCGGGGGCCATATAAAGCTGGCCGCTGCCGCCGCCCGACACCTTGGGGCGCTTGCCAAGCAGCAGCTCGACGGCCCTCAACGCATCCGGGGCGCTGCCTGCGACACGGGCGATCAGGCCGGCCGCCATGCCCTCCGGATCATCCAGAAGCACCTTCAGCAGATGCTCGGCGGTGAATTGCTGATGCCCCTCCCGAAGAGCGAGGCTCTGCGCCGATTGGACAAAACCCTTGGCGCGATTGGTATAAATTTCGAAATTCATGATGGACCCTTTCCTTGCACGCCGCCCGGCCTCAAGGAGCACCTGGGCGTCGCCGATCGCAATGCCGCTCCAATGATCCCCGAAGGCGATCTGCTGTCCACGACTCAACGGATATAAGAGGGACCAAGCGCGCCCAAAAGGGGGTGCTTGCAGGCCAAGTCGGCGTGTCGCGGGAAGGGATCGATGACTTGCCTTAGACCGTGCATGTCGCCACAACCAGTGCTCTCAACCCGCGGAGCTGCTCGCGTGACCAAGCCCAAGCCTCAAGCCGAACGGCCCAAAGTTGTCAGCCTCTATCGCTATCCGGTGAAGGGCCTGGCCCCTGAGCGGCTCGATCGAGCGACCTTGGCAGCCGGCGCTACGATGCCGTTCGATCGGGCGTGGGCGATCGAGAACGGGGCCAGCCGGTTTGATCCCGAAAAGCCCCGCTACCTGCCGAAAATCGCATTCCTGATGCTGATGCGCGACGAGCGGCTGGCGACCCTGACGACGCGATTCGAGGACGCGACGCAGACCCTGACCATTTTGCGGGGCGGGAAACAGGTCGCGCGAGGGCAGCTTACGCTGGCCGCCGGACGGCAAATCATCGAGCAATTCGTAGCGGCCTACATGAAGCATTCTCTGCGAGGCGCGCCCAAGCTCGTCACGGCACCCGACCACAGTTTTTCCGATGTTTCCGCCAAGTGCCTGCACATTGTCAATCTGGCCTCGGTGCGCGAACTTTCTCGCATGATTGCTAAGCCCCTGAATCCGCTGCGCTTCCGGGCCAATGTCTACGTCGACGGAGCACCTCCGTTCAGCGAACTGGACTGGGTTGGCCGCAACGTTCAGCTCGGCACGGTCGATGTGAAGCCCTTCGACCGGACGGCCCGATGCGCCGCGACTGACGTCGATCCCGAAACCGGCAATCGCGACATGGCGCTGCCAGCCGCCCTGCAGCGTGCTTTCGGCCATTCTGATTTCGGCATCTACGCGAAAGTCGTTCAGGGCGGCGAGATCATCGGCGAGGCACCCGGTGACGGTGCGTGAGCGATGACCGGCTCACGGCCTCGGCAACCCTCTCGAACATGACGGCAGAGCGCGTGGACGACCACAAGGCGTCTGCTCCGATCCAAGTTCCGCGTGGCCCTCGCGTCAGTCCTGTGTGGGTTCCTTGGTCGCCGTCGGCTCGACCTCCGGCTCACGCGGCTCGACCTCGCGCCGGCGTCGCACGGGCCGCCGCAGAAACTCAGGCGTATCGACCGATTGAGGAAAGCGCTCGGCCCGCCGGCGAGGCGACGGCTCGGGCGTAACCGCCGTCTGCTCGCCCTGCGCGGCGTCGCCGCTTGGCGCTGCAATTAACTCAGCGCTCGCAGGAGCAAATGCTCGCTCCTCGACCGGATGGTCCTGGACGAGCCGGTCCTGCCGCGCCGGCCGCTCGTCTCGGGCGAAATTGCCGGTGTCGCTGGCCGCGGACCGCGGAACCGGATCGCTGTCGAA
>JBKJYG010000513.1:0-10989 GCA_046715905.1 Hyphomicrobiaceae bacterium
CCGCGCCAAATAGCCGAATGCGGTCGGGATCGGGTGTCAAGGCCAGGGTTGAGCCTTCCCAGATGCTCCACGCGCGCGCGGCTGCAAGTTGTACCTTTCGGTCCCCGTCGAGCAGACGCCGATGGTAAGCCAAGATCATGTCGCCACGCTCGTCAGGCGGAATTTGAGCCCGAAAAACCTCGTAGGCGTCGGGAAACAGCCAATTGGCCCCATCCTGGTAGAACCAGTCGAGTTCGGAGCGGCGCAGGAGAAAGATGCCGCGCAGGATGAGTTCCGTCACTCGGTTGGTATGCAGTTGCGCGTAGGTCAAGGCCAGCGTCGAGCCCCAAGATCCGCCAAGCAGCTGCCATTGCTCGATGCCGAGGTGCTGGCGCAGCCGCTCCATGTCCTCGACCAGGTCCCAGGTGGTGTTCGCCTCGAGGCTGGCGTGCGGCGTCGAGCGTCCGCAGCCCCTCTGGTCGAGCAGCACAATGCGGTAGCGGGAGGGGTCATGGTAGCGGCGCATGGTGCTGTTGCTGCCCCCGCCCGGTCCGCCATGCACGATGAGCACGGGTTTGCCCTGACGATTGCCGCTTTCTTCAAAGTAGAGCGCATGCCCATCCGATACCGGCAGGCGGCCCTGCCGGAAGGGTTCGATGGGCGGATAGAGCCCGAAGCGCTTACGTGCCGACATGCTTGGTTCCGAGCCGAAAGGGTTCCTATGCGATAGAGGCTGGCGCACGAGGAGGCAAGCTGCGCCGGCGATCTCTCAACCGCGCCTTCGCTGTCGATTGAGGCGCACGTCCCGGTCATAGATCGGTTCACCGCTGGGGACGCGCAGGTCGCGCACCGTCTCCAGGATCGCCCGGGTCGGAGACGGTGTGAACAGGCTCGTCAGCATGGCCGCCAGAAAGGATATGGGAGCACCGGCGATGGGGGCAAGCACACCCGGCACGCCCAACGGACCACCGGGCTCGCCGGCAAGCAAGGCCAGCATCGCGATAGAGAAGCCCGCGAGTTGGCCGGCCATGACACCCCAGGCGTTGAGCCGCTTCCACCAGATCGACAGCAAGAGCACCGGAAAGATCGATGATCCCGACAGGGCCAGGGACCAGAGCAGCAGGTCCAGCGGGTCGCCCGGCGTGGCTGTCGCGGCCCACACAGCCAAGCCCGACACGATGATTATCACGCCGCGCGCCACATATAGGCGCATTGAGGACACGGGCCGTCCGACTTCAGGAGCGTTGATGACGTCTTCGGCAAGACTCAGGGCAAATGTCGTCAGCGCGGCGCCCGCGCCAACGAGGGCAGCCGCGAGAATACCTGCCGCGGCGACGTGCACCAGCACCGGCGGGAAACGCATCATCATGGGCAAAGCGATCAGCACGCCGTCGCGCTTGAAGTAGAAACTGCTGACGGAGAGCTGCGGCACCCGGCCATCGATCCCCGCCAGGCCGGCATCGACCAGGGACTTGATGGCTTGCAGGATCTTGGACGGGGTCGGGCCGACCAGCGTCGAGATCAGGGCGTCGCGCATGAAGACGGCCACCGTTGCCATCGTCATGATTGTGACGCCCGCCAGGAACACGGACCAGCCGATGGCCTTGCGGGTCTCGTACACGCTGGGCGTCGTCACGCCGCGCACCAGGAGCGATGGAGAGCCCGCGATTCCGGCCATGATCGACAGTACGGCGAGGATGAAGGCCGCCGGTCCGATGGTCACGAACGGGGTCGCGAAACGACCCACGATGGGATGCAGATCGGGCCCGGGAAGCTCGAACCCGAACAAGGCTGCGGGCGGCACCGGAATCGCGAGTTGCAGCTCCGCGCGGCCAAGCGCGCGCAGTACCGGCCCGTGGCTCAACTGGCCGATCGGAAAATTCGTCAGCAGCACCGAAACGATGGCAACCGGCACAAGAAGGGCCAGGAACACAGCCAGGCCCTGCGCGGAGGCCGACCAGGACAGCGACCGGAAGCCTCCCGGTGCCAGCGTCAATATGAGCGCGCCGGCGAGCAGGTACGCTGACGTCGCATCGGAGAACCCGGTCAACATGGCCAGCGCGCCAAGCGCCACCTTCAACTCGGCAACAAGCAGCAAAATGAGCGGCGGAGCAGCGATCGAGGCCGCCAGGATGCGCACGGCGGGGCTCTCGAACCGCCGGCCGAAATAGCCCGGCAGAGTTGGCGCACCGAATTTGCGCAGGAACGGAACGATCAGAATTCCCGCGGCGACCAGTCCGGCCACAACGCCCATGCAGAGGCAGAGAGCGTCAAAGCCAATCAGAAACAGCGACCCCGTGAACGCGACGAGCCCGGTGCCGCCGATGGCCGCGGTCGCCAGAATGAGCCCGCAGAAGAACGCCGGCACGCGCCGTCCGGAGACAAGAAATTCGGCGGGAAGCGAGGTCCAGGCCAGTCCGCCGACCGCCGCGAAGAGGGCGAGCGATCCCAGTGCCATGCTGATTCGCAGGGAACGGTCCGACGTCCCGAGTTGCTCGAGCATGACCAGCAGCAGCACGGCTGCGACCAGAGCGGCGGCGAGGATGCTGAAGTAGGTTCCCAGCAGCGGGTTAACCAGCCGAGAACGGGAATGGGCCGTCATAGGCACGCCTCACATATCTTCGTGCGCACCGTGCCAGTGATCGATTGCGTCCTGACGATTGACGAATGAGGCCACCGTCACCATCGCGATCAGGAGGAAGCCATGGCAAACCAGAAAATATCCGAGCGGAAATCCCAGCACCTTGTTGGAATTCAAGCGGTCCGAGTAGATCGGCAGCACAATCAAGGTCAGCAAGAAGGGCAGCAGGCTGGTCAGCATCTGCCATTTCGTGTGCCGCCAATAGGGCTTGCGTTCCTTGCGCTCGATCATGTGCGTCCCCCTGGCCGTCGGTCGCCTGTCCCCCGACCTTCGACGCCCCTTGCGTCGTCATTATGGTTACCTTTAGGCACTCCACTTGAATGCACCACGGCGGTCGCGGAGAGACCGCAATGAGACTAGCGCTGAGCCTTGCAAATCGGGTACGTGGCAAAAAGGTCGAAATCCGATAATCTTCCCGGCCGGGCGGCGCGCCCGTGACTTTGACGAGCGGACCGGAAGCAACCATGGGCCCTCAACGCATCATCATCGCGGACGATCATCCCTTGTTTCGTGGGGCTTTGCATCAGGCTATGCGCGGCGCGTTGCCAAGGACGGAGTTCCCGGAAGCAGCCTCGCTCGATGCTCTGATGGGGCTGCTCAACGGGCCTGAGGAGACGGATCTCGTCCTGCTGGATCTCGCCATGCCCGACGTCAAGGGCTTCTCCGGGCTTCTGCTGTTGCGCAGCGAGCATCCCGACGTGCCGGTCATCATCGTTTCCGCGACCGATGATCCGGCGACCATCCGTCAAGCCATGCATTTCGGAGCGTCGGGTTTCGTGCCTAAATCACAACCGGTCGAACAGATCCGCGAGGCTGTGCGACGGGTGCTGGATGGCGACGTCTGGACGCCGCCCGGGTTCGAGCTTGGGGCCGTGAGCGATGATCCCACGCGCGCCGTGGCGGCGCGGCTGGCGACCCTGACGCCGCAACAGATCCGGGTCCTCATGATGCTCGGGGAAGGGCTGTTGAACAAGCAGATCGCCTACAAGCTCACGGTGTCGGAAGCGACCATCAAGGCGCACGTGTCAGCCATTCTGCAGAAGCTCGACGTCGACAGCCGCACACAAGCGGTGATCGCCATCTCGAAGATTGACGGCAGCGACTGGAAGCGCTCCAGCACGCTCTAATCTCATGCTGGCCCGCGCCGAGAAAATTACTCTGCGGCGGTTCGATGCAGCACGGCCTGGGCCAGCAAAGCCCGCAATGCGCCTGCCTTGATGGGCTTTCGAAGCAGCCGGTGGCCATGACGGCGAATGTCGCGTTCAACCCTCTCGGTGCGGTCGGCGGTAATGATCACCGCGGGAATGTCGCGACCCGTGGCTTGGCGGACCGCCAGCACGGCTTCGATGCCCGCCCCCTCATCCAGATGATAGTCGGCGAGTATCACGTCGGGAACGAGCCGGCCTGCATCCCCCGGGGAGATCACCTCGATCGCTTCACGGGTGGAGGTGGCCAACAACACCCGGCAGCCCCAGCCCGCCAGCAGCGTCCCCATGCCGGCCAGCACCTGCCGCTCGTTATCGATGCACAAGATGACGGCCCCGGCGACGTCGGCCGCAAACGAGCGAACCGGCGGCATCGGCGGCGTTGAAATTTTCGGCTCCGTACGCTGCAAGGGAAGCCAGAACGTCGAGCCTCGGCCCGGCACCGACACCAGCCCGATTTGCGCGTCGAGGACCTTGCAAATGCGCTCGACGATGGAGAGGCCAAGCCCGAGCCCGCGGATGGTCGCGGCCGTCTCCTCGAGGCGATGGAACTCTTTGAAAATGACGGCCTGTTTGGCGCGCGGAATGCCTGGACCGGTATCCGAAACCTGGATGACAAGCCCGCCGCCGCGGCGTCGGCAGCCGAGCAGGATGCCGCCCGATCGCGTGTACTTGAGGGCGTTGGAGAGCAGGTTCTGCAGCACACGCCGCAGCAGCCGCCGGTCGGACAGAACCCAGGCCTTGGTTGGCACGATGCGCAATTCGAGCTGTTCCTCGCGCGCCATGGGCTCGAACTCGACGCGCAACTGATCAAACAGCTCGGCAAGGTTCACAGGTGCCAGTTCGGGCTCAAGATGCCCCGCATCAAGCCTCGAAATGTCGAGCAAGGCACCCAGAATTTCTTCGACGGCTTCAAGCGATGCATCGATATTGCGGGCAATCTGGAGCTGGGCTGGCTCGCGCTCGATGAGGCTTGACGCATAGAGGCGGGCAGCATTGAGCGGCTGCAGGATGTCGTGACTTGCCGCGGCCAGGAAACGCGTTTTGTCCTGATTTGCTTCGTCGGCCTTGGATTTGGCGATCCCGAGCGCCAGGTTGACGCTGGTGAGCTCGGCCGTCCGCTCCATCACGCGACGCTCGAGTGTCTCGTTGGCCCGTTCCAAGGCTTCGGCGGCAGCCACGCGCTCCGTGATGTCGGAATAGGTGGCCACGATGCCGCCCTGTGGCATCGGCGCGATCCGAATCTCGATCGTGCGGTCGGTATTGCCAAGCCGTTGCTGGAAGGCCTCCTTCGTGACGGCCAACTTCAGAAGATGCTTGTGGATCAGCTCGTCGACGGGTCCCGGCCCGAAGTCGCCGCGCTCGGCGCACGTGCGCAAGATCTGGTCCAGCGGCACACCCACCCGGCCGAGTTCGGGAGGCAAACTCAGCATTTCGCGAAACTGCCGGTTCCAGCAGATCAGTTTCATGTCCTTGTCGAAGACACTCAAGCCGTGACGAACCTGATCGAGCGCGGAGTGGAGGAGGTCACGATTGTATTGGATCGCCTCTGAGGCATCGTCGAGCAGCTTGAGCGCCGACTGGCTCGAGACATTGCCGCGCTTCAGCAGAAGTGACAGCACGAGCCGCGCCGATGCAGCTCCAATCGCGCTCGCAAGCAGGTGCTCCGTGAAACGGAGCACCCCGACATCGGCTTCCGCATGCGGCTGCAGCACGACGCTGCGGCCTGTCGCAAACTCCTGAAACGATCGTTCGGCCCGCTCGGGGCCGAGGTAGCGCCCGACCGCCTGCTGCACGTCGCCCACCGTGACTGTCGTCCGCCAAAGCCGGAAAGCTGGGGTAGAGCTGGGCCGGGGCAGGTCGTCATCGAGAACGAAAATATGCGCCTGCAAACGTTCGATCGGCTCCGGCAGCCGCAGCAGCGACACCGAGATATAGGTGAATGTATTGGCGGACAAACTCCACAGAACGCCGTGCGTCAGGGGATCAAAGCGGAGGTAAAACAGGGCTTCGGGGTTGAGGAAACCCATTCCGAATGGGCCGTCTTGAAGCAGGCTCATCGGTAGCCAGCCTGCCTTGACGATCCACGGCAGGAGCAGGGTGTAAATCCATAGCGCAAAGCCCGCAGCCAACCCGGCGATGGCGCCCCGCGCGGTCGCCCGCCGCCAAATGAGACCGCCGAAGAACGCCGGTGCGAGCTGCGCAATGGCGGCGAACGAGAGCAGGCCTATGGCAGCCAACCCGTGGACCTGGCCGAGCGCCCGGTAGACGAGATAGCCGAGCAGCAGGATGACGAAGATTGCCACCCGCCGGATGAAGAGCAGCCAATCGGCCAGCCCCGAGTCTCCGGCCCGAGCCAGAAAGGGACGCCCGACCAGCCACGGCATGATGAGGCCGTTCGAGATCATGATCGCCAGCGCGATGCTATCCACGATCACCATCGCGGTGGCCGCCGACAATCCGCCGATGAACGCGAGAATGGTGATCGTGCTGGTGTGCCCGGCGATGGGCACCGAAAGCACGAACATGTCGGGTCCTGCCGGCGAATGCGGCACCAGCAGCAATCCTGCCGCGGCGATCGGCACGACGAAGATGTTGATCAGGATCAGGTAGAGTGGAAACAGCCACGTCGAGCGCCGAATTTCCTCCTCGTTGCGATTTTCGACCACCGTGACGTGAAATTGGCGCGGCAGCAGCAGCACACAGACCGCGGCAAGCAGGGTCACGGTCAGCCATACGCCGCCATTGGCCGACTGCCCGAATAGCGTGCGCAGTTGGGGGTGTTCCTGAAGCCGGGTGAAAAAATCGCCGGCGCCGCCGAAAACGCTGAACACCACGAACAGCCCGACGGCGAGAAACGCCATCAGCTTGACCAGCGAATCGGCGGCAATGGCCAGCATCAGGCCGTCCTGGTGCTCCGTTGCATCGATGTGGCGCGTGCCGAAGAGGATGGCAAAGAGCGCCAGCGCCGCTGCGACCACGAAGGCGGTGTCGAGCTGAAGGCCGGGCAGGGGGGCAAACGCTTGCAGCGAGGTGGGCGCCAACAGCACTTCGACCGAGACCGCGATGGCCTTGAGCTGCAGGGCGATGTAGGGCAGCGAGCCGGCGACCGAGACGAGCGTCACGATGGCGGCAACCGACGGGCTCTTGCCGTAGCGCGCGGCCAGGAAGTCCGCCACCGATGTGATGTTCTGGCTCTTTGCCAACCGCACAATGCGCTGAATGAGCCGCCGGCCGAACAGAAACACCAGGATCGGGCCGACATAGACCGGCATGAAATCATAGCCGGTGGTGGCCGCCAGTCCGACGCTGCCGAAAAAAGTCCACGACGTGCAGTAGACCGCGATCGACAGCGCGTAGATGAGAGGCCGGCCGCTGCTGACTTTCCCTTTGCGGGAATAGCGGTCGCCAAACCAGGCCAGCGCAAACAGGGCGGTCACGTAGCCAAACGCGATCAAGGCAACATGCCAGCCTTGCATCATGGATGCACCCATTGGGGCAGTGTTCGACAGCAACTTAGCGCGGTTAGGTGTCTCATGTCGCTCAACCTGAGGATAGGATTACTCAGCCCGGGGCCTGGAGCCTGAGCCCGAGCGCCGGGCGGGTGCTGCGGCAGGATCGCCTGGCCGCGGCGGCCCTCGCCGAGCCGTCCGTCATCGCGCCGGCGCGGGGTGATCTGAGGTCCCGGCAGCAAGAACGCCTCGGCCGTCTAGGCGCCCGGTGAGCGAAGTTCGGCCGCAATCTGCTCGGCGACGGCCTCGACTTCGGGAGGCCGGCGCACGTGCCGCGGCAGCTCCCGGAACACGTCCTCGCCGGACAACCAGCGGCTTTCGCTCTCGCGGTCGGCAAGCGCCAGAGCCAAGGCCGATGACAACTCAAAGGCCACGGTCGGCAAACCGGCCGCGCGCATCGCGCCCAACAACGCCACATGCGCATTGCTGGCGTGCGCGAGGTGAAGTGACGACACCTCGATGCGGCCATCCCTGTCCCGGCCTTCGAATTCATCGATGCAGGCGGGCTTCGACAGCGACGTCGTCTGCCGGCATACGAGGGGACGCTCCGCGTAAACGCTGCATTGATCGTCGATGAGCAGCGCGCAGGCGAGCTTGCGCCCAATCCGTGCGTCCGGCGTCAGATCGCGCACATCCCCGGCGCGCGTGGCGATCGATGCGGTTAAAGCCTCCGCATCTTGGCGGCCGCGCAAGGTCGAGGCAATGAGGAACACCTCGGGCGCGGACACTCCAACAAAGCCATGGCAACAGAATGCACATCCGACGCGGCAGGCAATCTCAAGCTTCGGGGGGCGGGCTTTCAGGGACGCTTCGGCCAGGCTTTGGGCCAGGCGCGCGGCCTCCCCCGCCCGGCGGATATTGACGCGCTCGTCCAGTTTCTGGAACAACACCCGCGCCACGCCCATCACCTGAACGCGCCGTGGTTCTGGCGGCAATCCGCTCGACATCAGCCCGCGACCAAGCTTGACCTGCTCCCGGATGGCGTGACGCCGCCGCTGACGCGTAATCTCGGTCATCCCTTGCTGCGGTTTTCCCTCTCAGGAGCAACTGCCGCCACCAAGAACGCAGAACTTGGCGCAATTGGGGTGGCACAGCTTGACGCTGCCGTGCGTGAACATGCCGCCATCGGCACGGGCCGCCTGTCGGAGCGTCGCACCCATCTCGAAAGCGTCCTCATAGGGCAGCAGCGTGCAGGGAACCACGCTCGCCCGTGACGCGCCCCGGCGTTTGACGACCATGCGGCTCGTCGCACACATCAGATCGCCCGGCCGTTTGCCCAGGATGCTCCAGCACGCCGTGCTGATTTCGGGCACGTCGGAGCTGCCGTCCATCTCCGGCAGCAGCATGAGCTGCTGGGGATCATCGGGATCGATCGGCCAACCCTGACGGGCGATGAGGGCTGCATAGCCCGTCCGGGCGTCGGCTTCCGTCTCGTTCCAGCAGGTGCGACCCGCAATGGCCACGCGAAACCCGTTGCTGGACAGCCAATCAAGCCCCGCAATCGCTCGGGCGAAGGTCTTTGGCCCTCGCTCTGCCTCATGCAGCACGGCTGAAAAATGATCCAGGCTGACGCGCAATCGAAGCCGCGTTCCGGAGACGCCACCGTGCGCGGTCTGGATGTCCAGCAAACCTTGTCTGATCTTCGGTCGCAGCATCGGCTGCATGCCATTCGTGAGCACCAGCACCTCGTGGCCGTGAGCGAGGGTGTCGGACAGAATTTGCAGAAATTCAGGATTGAGGAACGGCTCGCCGCCGGTGAACCCAATTTCGCGCGTCGCAAGACCCTCGCTGTCGATCTCGTCCAGATAAGTCCTGACATCGGCGGCGGAGATATAGGCCAGCCGATCGTTGGTCGGGCTCGACTCGATGTAGCAGTTCACGCACGTTATGTTGCAGAGCGTCCCGGTGTTGAACCACAGCGTTCGCAGCTCGGTCAGGTCGACGCGGGCCCGGGTGTTCCCATCGGCGGTCAAGTCAGGGCACTCGAACTTGCCCAGCGGCTGGGCCAACAGCCCCTTAGTCATGGTTGCAGTCACGATGCATAACCCCGCTTAACGTTCGAGGAGCTGCATCCTCGTTCAGTGCTCACAGACTTTGAGGGCACCGTTAGCACAAGAGGCAGGCGGGGAGTACTTCACATTGGGGTTATTTTCGCCAGCGCGCCCGCACCGATCACCTCGGCGAGGGGATCGGTGGCAAACCAGACGCGCCCAGCACCCAGTCAGGTATTGCCGCCGTCCATGGCGTTTTTGGGCGCCTCGGCGGCGGCCGGAGCGGCTGGTGAAACAGAGGCAAACAGCTCCGTCGAGAGGTAGCGGTCCGCCGCAGACGGGGCGAAGGTGACGATGGTTTTTCCGGCCATGTCGTCGCGCGCAGCGACGGTGAGCGAGGCGGCGAGGTTGGCTCCTGTCGAGATGCCGCCGGGAATGCCCTCGGCCCGGGCAAGCAACCGGGCAACCTCGAAGGCCAGCTCGTTTGGCACCTTGACCACTTCGTCGATAAGTCCTGTATCGAGGACGGCCGGCACGAAGCCAGCGCCGATCCCCTGGATCTTATGGGGTCCAGGCTCGCCGCCCGACAGTACGGGGCTCGCCGACGGCTCCACCGCAAAAATCTTCAGCGCGGGATTGCGCGCCTTCAGCACGCGTCCGACCCCCGTGAGCGTACCACCGGTTCCCACGCCGATGACCAGCGCGTCAACTTTTCCGCCAGTGTCGTTCCAGATTTCCTCGGCCGTCGTCTTCTCATGGATGAGAGGATTGGCCGGGTTCTCGAACTGGCTGGGCATCACAGAATTGGGAATCGACTTGAGGATCTCCTCGGCCTTGGCGATGGCCCCCTTCATCCCCTTCTCGCGGGGTGTCAACTCGAGCTCGGCACCAAGGTGCTCGAGAATGCGGCGGCGCTCGATCGACATCGATTCCGGCATGACGAGGATCAACCGGTAATGACGCGCCGCGGCGACAAAGGCGAGGGCGATGCCCGTATTGCCCGAGGTCGGCTCGACCATCACGGTATCCGATTTCAAGCGTCCGGAGGCCTCGAGGGCGTCGATCATGGCGACACCGATGCGATCCTTGACAGACGAGAGCGGATTGAAAAACTCCAGCTTCATCAGAATTTCGGCCTTGGCTCCCGCCGCCGCCGCGATGCGCGACAGCCGCACGAGCGGCGTATTGGCGATGGTCTGCGTGATGTCGTCATAGACGCGGCCGCGGCCCAGTTTGCCGATCGCCTCGAGGGTGTTGATCTGAGAGCTGGTCTGCATCTTTGTTCTCGTGTGCTGCGGCTCAAAGGGTTCAAGCCGATGTCGGGCCTGCAAGGGGCGTCGTTCGCATCATACCGGGCAAGCGTGTTCCGGCGCTACCTGAAATCCCGTAGGCCCGGCCCGGGTATTTTTGGATCTCGTGCCCGCTCCCCGTTTCGACGATCAGGCCATGTGCTGGCCGCCGTTGATAGCGATGTTGGCCCCCGTGACGAAGGCCGCTTCCTCGGAACAGAGGTAGATGATCAGCCCGGCGATCTCCTCGGGCTTTCCCAACCGGCCGACCGGGATCTGCGGGATGATCTTGCCCTCGAGCACATTGGCGGGCATCGCCGTCACCATCTTGGTGCCGATGTAGCCGGGAGAGATCGTGTTCACGGTCACGCC
>JBKJYG010000514.1:0-4519 GCA_046715905.1 Hyphomicrobiaceae bacterium
GGATACGGCAATCTCGTTCTGGTCCGCCACGATGACAACTGGGTCTCGGCCTACGCCCACAACGACACGTTGTTGGTGAAGCGCGGTGACAAGATCAAGCGTGGGCAGCTCATCGCTAAGGCTGGCAACACAGGCTCCGTCGACCAGCCGCAGGTCCATTTCGAACTGCGGCAGGGATTGAAACCGATCGATCCTCTGCCGCACATGGAAAAGAACTGAACGGACCGGCTGCCCGATGGGCGCCGGTCGTTCCAAGGGCGAGCTAGTTGCCGGCGAAGCCAAGGCTCATGCGCGCGGACTGATCGAACCCAGCCGCTCCGACGCGGCCGCTCGCATACCGCCCGCTGCCACTCGACGATGCGCTGGCGTATCGCCGGCCGCTCCGCGACGCGTTGCTGGCGTGCCGGCGCCCACCAGACAACGAGACGAAGTGCTGGCCGATATCGACATGGATGTGATCCATGCCTGGGTACGTCATGACGCCGCCCGAGCGGTGATTGGAGATCAGCCATTGCAGAACCTGCCCCTTACGGCGGCCGGCGTTGAAATCGATCGCGTTGCCGCTCGAATGCTTTGACATTTGGCCTGTGCCCGCAATTCTCGCGCCGGGCCGGCATGTGGAGACGATCTGCATGGCGCCGAATTGGGACTCGATGCGTCGGAGCAGCGCGCTGGCAGACGAACTGAGGCAGCCCCGCGAGGTGCCGGATCCGCGAGCTTCAGCTTGGTTGGGAGCGATGGACATGGCCGAGGAAGACAAGACAATGGCGGTCAACGCAAACCCAATACGATTTTTCATGTGAACTCCAGGCTGTTGGTCTTTGGTCGTTGGATGGGGCCGACGCGCCGATGTGCGAGCGACCATGACGACGGACCTGGAAACTGAGCGCGGGACGCCTGGTCCAGATCCATGGGCCGGTGCCTTCTCGGAAGGATCACCGGGTGCAACCCGCGACGCCATCGAAGGCCGCCGCTGGAAGCAGCCGAAACTACCGCCGTTGATGGTCAGAGTAAGGCGTCTTTTTTTGAAACGTCGAGCCAGAGTTCGGCGCGCCGTGTTGTAAAAGCGCTAGAACGCCCGTGTTTTGGGCCTTGGCAGGCGGTTAACCAAGGATCCAGGTTTTCGCTGCGTGCAAGACCGTTTATCCAAATGGCAGCCAAGCCGGACATCATCATCAAACTTAAGCGGCTTGTGATGATGTTAATGTCCCGATCCCGCCTTTGGGCTTGCAGCCGCAGCGTCGACGCGATCGACCGCGTGATTAACGCTTGGATCGATGCGGGACACGACTTCCTCAGCCCGGCCGCAGATCCGTCCCGAGCCGGCCCGCCAGGTCCTGGGTGAACTGCCAGGCAACCCGCCCCGATCGGCCGCCCCGCGTCACACTCCACTCCAGCGCCTCGCGCACAAGCTCCTCATCGGCGATGGGGATGTGGTGATGGGCGGCATAGCCACGCACCATTTCGAGATATTGATCCTGAGTTCCGTTGTGAAATCCGAGCCACAATCCGAACCGATCGGAAAGCGAAACTTTCTCCTCGACGGCCTCGCCGGGGTTGATGGCGGTGCCGCGCTCGTTGTCCATCATATCGCGAGGCATCAGGTGGCGCCGGTTCGAGGTGGCGTAAAAGATGACGTTCTCAGGCCGTCCCTCGATGCCGCCTTCAAGGACGGCCTTCAACGACTTGTAAGACGTGTCGTCATGATCAAACGAAAGGTCGTCACAGAATACGATGAAGCGATGCTTGGCATGGCGAAGGTGCGCGAGGCACCTCGGCATCGTCCCGATGTCTTCACGATGGATTTCGACCAGCTTCAGATCCCGTTCGGCGCGTTGGGCGGGTTCCATCTTGGCCCGAACCTCGGCATGGGCCGCTTTGACGAGGCTCGACTTGCCCATCCCGCGAGCCCCCCAAAGGAGGGCGTTATTGGCGGACCGGCCGCGAGCGAACCGTGCCGTGTTTTCCAACAGCTGGTCGCTCGCGCGTTCGATGCCCTTCAGAAGGCTCAGCGGCTGGCGATTGACTGCGGGCACTGGAATGAATGTCTCGGGGACGGATTGCCAGACGAACGCTTCGGCCGCTTCGAAATCGATCGGGGGTGCTTTCGGCGGCGCTATGCGCTCCACCGCGTCCGCCAAGCGCTGCAAGCGATCAAGCAGGAGCCGGTCAGCGGAGAGCGAGTGAACCGGCATGGATGGATTTGACATCAGTATCGGCTCCGACGGAGGGCAGGTGAACTTGCGATGAAACGACTGCTTGCGCCGTGGCTCGCTGCCACTGGCCCCCTTCGCCGGTGATCGTTCCAGGTTCGCTGCTCTCTATCGCGCGGCACGGCTTTAGTCGAGGCTCAGGAGTTTGTTCGCGGAGCGAGAGGGAAGCGGATCGCTCCGGCCGGTTGCAAAGCGGCCCGCGAGCACTATAGTCCGGACGACTTGATTGCCCGAATTTGCGGCAGAGGCGAGCGCGGCGGTGAACAGCGGCCGATCTGCTGCTTGAGTCCGGGTGTGGTTGCGGGACCCGGGCGCTCTCGATATGTCTCGCCCGTCGGTGCGTGCTCGCCCGTGCATCGGGTTTGCCGATCAATCCTGCTATCCAAACACCCACCGTGAGGACGACGACGATGTTTTTCATTTCTCCCGCCTACGCCCAGGTGCCTGGAATTGCGGATCCTCTGCAAAGTCTATTGATCCCGCTGGCTTTGATGCTCCCGATCTTCTATTTCCTTGTCATTCGGCCCAATCAGCAGCGTGATAAGCAGCGTCGGGAGGTGCTCGCGAGCGTGCGGCGCGGCGATACTGTGGTCCTGAACAATGGCTTTATCGGCCGTGTGACGAAGGTCAAGGAAGGGGAAAACGAGATCGAGGTCGAGTTCACCGAGACCATGCGGCTGCGTGTGGCACGGGCCTATGTGGCCGAAGTGCGCGCCAAAGGCGAACCAGTCAAGGAAACGACGTGATCGGGTGCGCTCTTCCCAGAGATTGAGCATCGGCCGTCACATTCGCCGGGGAAAGGCGTAAAGACATGCTGCAATTTCCACGTTGGAAATTATTCGCGATCCTCGCCACCTTGATTGCTGGATTCGCTATCGCCCTGCCGAATCTCTTCAGCAAGGAGACGGTGCAGCGATGGCCCAACTTCGTGCCCAAAAAGCAAATGCCGCTCGGCCTCGACCTGCAGGGCGGCGCGCATCTCCTGCTCGGCATGGATAGCGAGCAGTTGCGCAAGGACTGGCTGACTACTTTACGCGAGGATGCACGCAAGACGCTCCGCGACGCCAAGCTCTTTCCGAGCAACGTCAACGTGATCGGCAGTGTGGTCCAAGTCAGGCTGGTCAAGCCCGAGGAGACGGATGCCGCGATCAAGGAACTGCGCAAGCTCCAGCAGACCGTGGGTAACGCCGTGCTGGGCAGCTCGGGTAACGACATCGAGATCACCAAGCAGGAGGGCGGCGGCATCGCGTTGGCGCCGACGCCGGCGGGCTTCGTGCAACGGCAGACCAGCACGATCAGCTCCGCCATCGAGACCGTAAATCGTCGCATCAATGCGCTTGGCACGGCTGAATCTTCGGTCGTACGCCAGGGCCGGGACCGCATTCTCGTTCAGTTCCCAGGACTGCAGGATACGCAGGCGTTGAAGGACCTGCTCGGCAAGACGGCAAAGTTGTCGTTCCACGAGGTTCATCCGCAGCAGGGTGCCGATGAACAAGCACGGCCTCCCGCCGGCTACCGCGTCTACCCCTCCGAGGAGCTTGGCGGCGGCAGCCATCTGCTTCGCGAAATCCCCGTGGTGCAAGGCGATGAACTGGCCGATTCACAACCGGGTAACGATCAACGGACCGGGGAGTGGATCATCAGCTTCCGCTTCAATCAGACCGGGGCGCGCAAGTTCGGCCGCTTCACGCAGGAAAATGTGGGACGCCCGTTCGCCATTCTGCTCGATGACAAGGTGCTTTCAGCACCGGTCATCCGCGAACCGATCCTCGGTGGGTCCGGCCAGATTTCCGGGAGCTTTACGGCTGACAGCGCCACGACACTGGCCGTGGCCCTGCGCTCAGGCGCCCTGCCGACTAAGTTGACCATCGTCGAGGAACGCACGGTCGGCCCTTCGCTGGGCAGCGACTCGGTGTCGGCCGGTAAGCTCGCGGGTGTGATAGGTGGTCTGGCGACCATCGCCCTGACCATCATGGCCTATGGGACGTTCGGGATTTTTGCTTGCGTCGGACTGATCGTGCATCTGTTCATGACCGTGGCCCTGATGACGCTATTCGGCTCGACGCTGACGCTGCCCGGCATCGCAGGACTGGTGCTGGGCGTGGCCATGGCGATCGACGCCAATGTGCTCATCTATGAGCGCATCCGCGAGGAGGTGCGGACCGGCAAGACGCCGATTTCGGCCATTGATGCGGGGTTTACGCGCGCCTTCGTCACCATCGCCGACAGCCAGCTCACAACTCTGGCCTGCGCGTTGGTTATGTTCTGGCTGGGGTCCGGGCCGATCCGTGGCTTCGCCATCACCC
>JBKJYG010000515.1:0-11687 GCA_046715905.1 Hyphomicrobiaceae bacterium
TCGGCCCATCGGTCCGACGACCGATATCGGCGCCCACCCCAGACTGCGGCGCTCGTGGGGCACGAGCCCAGGCGACGGCCTCAATCCGACGACGCCGTTGACAGCCGCTGGAATACGTAGCGAGCCGCCGGTGTCTGATCCCGTGCACACCGGCAGCATGTCGGTGGCTAGCGCCACAGCGGAGCCGCCCGACGATCCTGCGGCATTGAGCAGCGGATTGAACGGATTGCCTGTCGCCCCCCACACGGGGTTGCGCGTGTTGGCGCCGGCGCCGAACTCGGGCGTATTGGTCTTGGCGACAAGGATGGCGCCGGCCTTGCGCACCCGCGCCACCATGACGTTGTCTCGCTCGGGCACATGGTCGCGGTAAAGGGGAGACCCATAGGTCGTCAACAGCCCCGCCGTCTCGTCAAGATCCTTGATGCCCGTCGGCAGTCCGTGAAGCGCCCCCAACGCGTCGCCGTCGCGCACCGCCTTCTCGGCAGCCTGGGCATCGCGGCGCGCGCCACCGATGCGCGTGGCGGTGATCGCGTTGACGGCTGGGTTGACCGCTTCGATGCGCGCAAGACACGCCTCGAGCAGCTCCACTGGAGAGATTTCCTTTGAGCCGATGCGCTGGCGAAGCTCCACCGACGAAAGCGCAAGCAGCGAAAGATCGGCAGCCATCGCGTCCTCCATGCCATCAGCCCGACCAGGGCGCAGACCTCCATACTGGAGCGCAGCCTGTCTCTCGTCTATGCTTTGCCGATGAACCCTGGCTTTCGCAAACTCGCCGGCACCCTGATGCTGCTGGCCTTCGTGCTCCTCTACATCTTCGCCGCCATGCTGTTGGCAGCCCTCATGCTTCCCAACTCCGGCTTGGCCGTGCAGTTCGTCTATTACGCATTCGCGGGCCTGGCGTGGGTGCCGCCTGCGGGCTTGATCCTGAATTGGATGTACCGCACGTGACGTGCGGGGCCGATTATGCCCGCATCAATGCCCCGAACGGCTTCCGGACAGCCTTTCGGATCGCGAAGGGAGCGCCCGAGAGCAGGACCTTGATGAAACGCTGGCCTTGATAATCGCCATCCAGCGCCACGCGGGGCAGCGCGGTCAGCTCGCGTGTATGATGATCGTGAAGCAGGCCCTTGCGCGTTGTGACGGCCGTCCTCAGCCCAAGCTCGCGGATGAGTTTGAATTCACGAACCCCTGCGGCCAGCGCATCTCCATAGGGATAGCTGAAATGACGGCACGGGCGGCCCAGCTCAGACTGGACCCGGGCGACACTCTCGGACACTTCCAAACTCGCGCCCGAGGCGCATAGTTTTGCCAGTGCGACATGGCTGCGTGACTGGGCGCCGATGGTGACGAGAGGATCGCCGGCAAGATCGCGGAACGCATCCCACGTCATGATGAGGTCGCGGCCCAGCGCTTCGACGTCGACGGCGTGCAGAACGCAGAGGTCGGCCACGACCTCGCGCGCATCCAATTCCGGGACGGTCCGGAGCCATGCAAGAATTTTCCTGTACGCGGCCTCTTTCTGTGGCGGCGACCGGCTCGAGAAGCGGCGCCATACGCCGCCCATCTTCACCTCGACCGTTGAAACCTGCCCGATAAGCTTCTCGAGTTTCAGCCACCAGGGATTGCCGCCGCCGTGGGGGAAATCCGAGGCCACGTAAACCGTGAAGGGGCAGTTATGGCGTTTCAAAGCGGGGTAGGCATATTCCCGCGTATCGCGGTACGCGCCATCGAATGTAAAACAGGCGAAAGGGCGATCGAAATCCCCCTCGGATAAGCGGAAATGCGCGTCATCCATCGAGACGACGTCAAAGCCCCGGGCGATAACGACCCGCACCGCCATATCGAGGAACTCGGGGGTGATGAGCGAATTCCGGTTGGGTGCGTACGATCCAGGCATCTGCGGCCCGACGTTGCCCACGGTGAAGATGACGCCCACGCCCCGCGTGAGCGGGGCCATGATGCTGGCCGCGCCGGAATAATGCAGAGTTGAGAGCGCGACCTTGTTCAGGCCCGTCGTGCATCGGCGCATCGCAGATCCTTCACGGCGTCGTCGGGGTCGGGCAGCGATCGGCATCCGGGCGGTCATCAGTCCCCGAATCAAACCTTCGTGGCTCGGCAGCATGTCACGCCTAATCGTGTGCGGGGTACACGTCCACTGCTCAGGCGGGAAACGAGGCCAGCAGGCTGAAGTTGAGCGTCGAACTTGCATCACCACTGCCCCCCGGCACCGCCCTCCATTGCGAATGAGAACACAGCAAAGCTGAGGAGACCTCGTGGGGGCGTTGTGCTGGCATGGGCACCGACGGCCGCACGTGCTGCGGCCGGCCATCATGCGCTGCCGCGATTTCGGAACCGTCTCGATCGTCGGCATGCTGGGGCCGTGAGGCTCAGCCCGCCCGCAATTCAAGGGCAGGATGGGGAGTCAGTTGCTGGGGATGCGGCAAGGGTCGCTCAGAGGCGTCGAGGGCGAGCCGAACGACGTCGATGTTGGTCGCATCAAAGCCCAGCAATTCGCCACTCGTCAGATCGAGCGGCGCTCCCGTCTCATTAAGGTCCACCACCGCCACGGCTGCATCGACGCGGCCCTCGATGTGCTCGAGCAAGCCGCGGATCGCAGTTTGCTCGCCGGTCAGGATAACCACATCATAGGCATCATCCAGGGCGTCAAACACGAGATTTGCCCGATCGGGATCGAACCGCCCGTTTGGATCGGAGCGCCCGCACGGTATGAAATGGATGTCGTCCTCGGACAGCTTGCGGATCGCGTCCTCGAAGGACGCTCGACCTTCGAGCAGCTCCATGACGCCGGGCGAGGGTTCGAGATCGAGAGAATGGCTCATTCCTTGGCCATCGAGGCTCCAATCGATGAACACGACCCTTTGGCCTGACGCCGCGAGGGTTGCCGTCAGGTCGGCCGCGGCCTCCCGCACCTCCACGCCCTCGACGTCGCTGAACATGACCATACGGTAGCCCCCTTGGCCGCGGGCGTTTGCAACCAGGCGTTCCGCGACATCGTCTATGGAGAGGAAAATAGGCGCTAAGCTCGTGAAGTCGCCCCCATCGGCGCTCCACACGGCTGCTCGAGCCTGCCGATCGATCGGCGCTGACGGCTCTCCCATCCCGACCTCACGCCCCGCCGGCAGCCGGGCAGCGCCACGGGTGCCGTGACCCAGCTCCGGCCCGCGCGAAGGCTTGGCGGTGGCCCTGAGTTCGCCCCTGCGGTTGGTGGTCACATCACGCGTGCCGACCAGCGCAAACGCAACAATCAGCGTCACTGCGGCCGCAAGAAGCGCAAATCGCACCCGGTCGGGCGATGCGGGTGCCAAGGCGGGTCGAGCGCGCGAGATCAGTTCGGCTTGGTCCGCCCCAATGGGCTCGCGCGCCGCGTCAGCGCTCTTGCGCAGCGCCTCCAGCTCACGGCGTTTGGCGCGGACTTGGTCCTCGAGAGGGGTCACACCGCGATGGAGGAGATCAACCTCCGCCTCGAGGGACGCGACATCGATCGCGAGCCTGTCAAGGTTGGCTTTCAGCATTTCACGGCCATCGCCCCGGGGGGGCACGGAGCGCGGCCGCAATCCGTCGAGATAGATCTCGGCGAGCCGATTGGCAGCCTGGGCCGCGAGATCCCGGTCAGCGGCCGTATAGGCAACGGTGATCTCCCGCGTGCCTTTGACGTGAGAAACGCGCAGCGCTCGCGCGTGCCGGTCCAGACTGCGCGCCTCGGCGGGTTTCGCTGACGGCTCGGATGTCAGCCCAAGCCGCCGGCCGATCTCGTCCAGGGCCGCTTGGCCGAGCGGCAGGGCATTGAGTTCGGGCCCCTCCTCGAGCTTCAGGTCCTGCGCCAGTCGCAACGCCAGATCGCGCCCCTGCAGCGCCTTGACATGATGCGCCACCGCGTCTTGAGCCACCAGGATCTGAGCCTGCGAGGTGTAGCGGGCCGGCACCACCGATAACGCCGCGAACGTAAACACTCCCGCGGCAGTGGCGGCAATGACGATCCGGGAGCTCCGGCGCCCGAGCACCGGCTGCAGCGCGGCCCTGTCGAAGGGGTGGGCCCGAATGAACTTGGCCAGGATGGAGCGCATCTCGTTCGCCTGATTTCAGCACGGCGCGCGGCTCGAACGCGGCGTTGCGGTCGGGAGTAGAGCGGTTTCCGGTAACCAATTGATTAATTGCTGCAAAAAGAAGCACGCAATAAGCGCGAGTTAGCACGTTCCGGCTCAGCGCATGGCCTTCCGGGTCACGGGCTCGCCTCACCGACCTGCCGACCCGCATTAGCGTCAGGCGGGACGGCCTTTGAACGCGCTGAGGGCCGCCGGCGTGTCCACATCGACGAAGATCGCATCGGTGCCCAGATCCACCTCCGCCACTTCGTCGGCATTGCGGCCGATCAGTTGCTTGGCCCCGGCATCGCCTTCGATATCGCTGATCTCGGCCAGGAACTCGGCCGCGAACAGCACCGGATTGCCGCGCTTGCCGTTATGCACCGGCACCACGATCGACCGGCCTTCCTTGGGTGCAAATCCCGAAATCAGCCGGTCAAGATGACTGGGACGAATACCTGGCATGTCGCCGAGCAGGATGATCGCGCCGTCGATCCGGCCCGGCAATGCGGCAAGTCCCGCCTTGAGCGACGTGCTGAGTCCGTTGGCAAACGCGGGATTGCGGACGACACGCACGTCAAGTCCCGTGAGCGCGGCCTCGACCTCATCCGCCTGATGTCCGGTCACCACGACGACGGGCCGGCCGCGGCTGGCGAGAGCCTGCGCGACGGTGTGCCGGATGAGCGGCTCGCCATTCAAATCGGCAAGCAATTTGTTGGCCGTTCCAAACCTCGTTGAGCGGCCGGCGGCCAACACGACAACACCGATGGCGGGTGCCCGGCGCGTGGGCTTCGTCGCATCGGACCGGGCCACCTTGGCGCCCGGCGTATCATCATCCCCGGCCCGCGGTTGCGGCCGGGTCGCGATCTCCTTCAGCAGCCCGCCAACGCCCATCGCCGCCACGTCCCGCAGTCCCACCTCCACGCCCGCCAGCCGCCGCTCGAGAATCCAATCGAAGCCGTTGAGCTTTGGCGAGCCCGCGCAGCTTGGCGCGCCGATGACATCGGCGTCTCCCAGCCGGCCGAGCAGCATCAGGTTGCCGGGATCGACCGGCATGCCGAGGCGGATGATGGAGCCGCCGGCCTCGACCAGCGCCGCCGGGATGACGTCGCCGCGATCGACGATCGCCGAGGCGGCAAACACGATCACGGGATCGGCCCCCTCGGCCACGGCGCGGCGAATGGCGCCGGCCACCGCGGCCTCGTGGTGCTCGACGATCTCGACCGACCCCAGCCGGCTGCCAAGCTGGTGCAGGCGGCTCTCGATCGCGCGCCGCCGTTTCTCGAGCACGCTGGGCTTTGTCGCCGCCATGCGCGTCATGACAAGCCCGGCGGTGGCCGAACGGAAGGGCCGCACCTCGACCAGCCCGCCCGCCTGACGCGCCACGTCTTCCGCAGCTTTCACAATCGACTCGGGAAGCGCGAAGGTTATGACTTTGATCGTGGCCAGCATCTGCCCCGCCGCCACGTGCTCGAACGGTGGGATGGTGGCGATGGTCATGCCCTCGTCGATGCTGTTCAGCCGCTCGATGGCCTCCCTGCGCACCACGGCCAAGCCTGCTTCGGCCGCAAACAGATTGGCCCGTCCCGTGAACGGCGCCGCGCGCGTCGTTCCGGGGCCCAGGGCCGCGGTCGCCACCCGCAGCGCGGCTTCGTCCTCGGCCACATCACCCGGATCAAGGCGCGCCGCGACCACCTCGCGCACGTCGGCCGCGCGCAGCCGCGCGATTTCATCGCGTCCGAGCGTGCGACCCTTCTTGATGACACCGCCGGCAACGGTCATGGAGTGGGCCAGGATCGCACCCTCGGCATCGTCCAGCGGCACGCGAGAAAATCTCATGGGCTTCCCAACAGAGCAGCACGGTCTGGCAATCAAGGCCGCTCGCTTCCGATCTGACGCCTACGATAAGCGCTCGGCCTCAACCGGTCACGTGCGCGTTTCGTTCCACACGCCCACCGGGCGGGCCGATCGCCCGCCGTGCATTGCCGGCACCAGACTTGCGAGGTACACGTGGCGCCGGAGGCTCAATGACTTTGACCGACTTCAAATCTGACGACGTGCTTATGGTGTTTGGCGGGCCGTATTCGAACCTGCGCGCCACGCAGGCGCTCGTCGCCGAGGCCGAGCGGCGCGGTATTCCTGCAAGCCATGTTATCTGCACCGGCGATGTGGTGGCCTATTGCGCCGAGCCTGAGCAGACCGTGCGCGTTATCCGCGATTGGGGCTGCCACGTCATCCAGGGCAACTGCGAGCAGCAACTCGCGTCCGGAGCCTCCGATTGCGCCTGTAACTTCGAGCGCGGCAGCGCCTGCGACGTGCTGGCCAAGGGCTGGTATCCGTTCGCCGATGCGGCCGTCACGGGCGCGAGCCGCCGCTGGATGGCAGGCCTCCCGGCGACGCTTCGCTTTCGGCTGGCCGGAGTATCCTTTCGCGTGGTGCACGGCGGCGTCGATGAGGTCAGCGGCTGGGTGTTCAAATCCGGCCAGGCTCGGCTCGACGCCGAGTGCCGCCGCTCGGGTGCCGACGTGACGGTTGCGGGCCACTGCGGACTGCCGTTCGTGGCGCGTTCGGGGCCGCTGACCTGGTTCAATCCCGGCGTGATCGGCATGCCCGCCAACGACGGCACGCCGGGCGTCTGGTATGGCCTCATCCAAGGGCTCGGCGAGGGTGGCGTCGAGCTGTCGACCCATAGGCTCGACTACGATCACCTCGGGGCAGCGGCAGCGATGCGCCGTTGCGGCCATGCCAACGGGTACGCGCGCACGCTGGTAACGGGTCTCTGGCCAAGCCTCGATGTGTTGCCGGAGGCGGAGCGGGCGGGCGCCGGCCGACCGCTAGCGCCCTGCGTGGCCAAGGTGCGCGCGGCGGAGGAGGCTTGGCCCGCCGTCCGCATGCGCTGACGCAGTGACTGCCCACAACGCACGCGCGGTCGGGACGCAAGCGCTTCACACGCAAGAGGGAAAACGGATGTCAACGGTCGACTTTGAAGCTGAATACAACAACCGGGCCCGGGTCCCCGCTTACGCGTCGATCGCCGAGCGATGGGACAAGGCCTCGGCCGAGTTCCGGTCCAAGGCGCCGGCCGATCTGGATATCGCGTACGGGTCGGGCGAGAGGCAGAGGTATGATCTCTTCCACGCCGCCAGTCGCAAAGCCGCTCTGACCGGCACGGCAACGCGCGGGGACAGCGCGCCGCTGGCCGTCTTCATTCATGGCGGCTACTGGCAACGCGGCGACCGCAAATCCTACAGCTTCGTCGCGCGCGAGCTGACGAACCGCGGGCTGGCCGTCGCGGTGCCCTCCTATACGCTGTGCCCGGCGGCATCTGTGATCGAGATCGTCGGCGAAATGCGGCTTTTTCTCAAGGATCTGTGGGACAAAACACGGCGGCATCCCGTCATTGTCGGCAACTCCGCCGGCGGCCATCTGACGGCGGCCATGCTGGCCACAGACTGGACCAAGGTTGCGGGTGTCCCAGCCGATCTCGTGCGCGCCGGCTATGCCATGTCCGGTGTCTACGATCTGGCGCCGCTGATCCCAACCAGCCTCAATCCGGCCTTGAAGCTCGATGCGGCCACGGCCCACGCGGCCGGACCGTTATTCTGGCCCGCGCCGCCCAAGAATCGCACCTTCGTCGCAGCCGTGGGCGCCGATGAAAGTCGGGAGTTCCTACGGCAGAGCCTTGAGATCGTCGATGCCTGGAGCCGGGCCGGCGTCAAAGCCGAGTGCGTGGTGGTGCCCTCGACCAATCATTTCACGATCGTGGACGAGCTGACACGGCCCGACAGCGCCATGCTGGCGCGGATCGAGAGCCTGGCCAATCTGTGAGGGCCAACCTCGAAGGGTCACGGCTGTCGCGGCTGCTCCCAAACCGGACGGCGCTGAACGGCCAGGATGGCGATCATGGACAGGATTTTATAGCCGGCGCGCAGCGTGCCGCTTACGGTGCCGGATATTTTCGAGGTCCCGATGCGACGGCGATACCGGACCGGCACCTCGAGCCCCCTGAGGCCCAGGATCGCCGACTTCACCTGCATTTCCACCGTCCAGCCGTAAGTCTGGTCGGCCATCCCCAACCGGCGTAGAGCCGGGCCGGAAATCGCTCGAAAGGGGCCAAGGTCGGTGTAGCGCGGGCCCCAGATGACGTGGATCAGCCAGGTGGCCAGCGCATTGCCGAAGCGCTGCTGCAACGTCAGCGCGCCCGGCTCGCTCCGTCCCAGCACGCGCGAGCCGATGACCATGTCGGCACGGCCTTCCGCAATGGGGTCGATCAGCAGCGCCATCTCCTCGGGGTGGTCGCTGTAGTCCGCATCGACGAACACGACGATATCCGCATCCCCGATGGCCGCCAGCGCGGCAAGGCAGGCAGCCCCATAGCCGCGCCGCGGTTCGCGCACGACCATGGCGCCGGCCGACCGCGCCTTGTCCCCCGTCCCGTCGGTCGACCCGTTGTCGGCCACGACGATGCGATCGACCCATTCCGGGATGTCGGCCAGCACGCGGCCGATCGCTTGCGCTTCGTTGAGCGCTGGGATCACCACGGCGATACGCTGTCCGGCCCGCATGTCGCCTCCCTATCGCGATCTGGAGAGCTGCACGCGCGCGCGTCTGAGGCGGCGCATCCGCACGCGGGCCATCGCCTCACACGCCAGCAAGCCCCAGATCGGGACCCACACGAACCACACGACGAACTCACGATAATAAGCCTGCGCATTCAGCGGCACGAAGTGGAACCATAGATAATAGACCGGCAGCGTGACAGCCATGGCCATCACCCCCAGGCGCGGCCGGAACGGCAACAGGGGAAGCGTCCAGATCATGTACCAGGGAAACTGGGCCGGGCTCACCAGCACCAGTACGAGCGTAACGAGCGCGGCGCGATCGAGCAGGTCGCGAGGGCCGTTCACCGGCCGGCGGGCACACGCCAGGGCCGTCCCAGCCGCCACCAAGGCCAGAAGCACGCGCGCGGCGCGCCCCGCATCGACCTCTCCCAGGCCCACCTGCGCTGCAAGCCAGCGGAGGGTCTCGCGAAGCGCCGGCAGTAGCGCGCTGTTCATCTGCCAATCGCCGGCATAGGCGACAAAGCCCGACCGATCGTGCAGCCCGGCCATCAGAATGGGCCAGGCCCAGACGGCACACAGCGCGGTCAGGAGACCCGAGGCCAGCACAAGTCTTGAAGGTCGTGCCAACAGCGGTCGCAGGATCAGGGGCGCCAGCAGTAACGGCCAAACCTTCACGCCCACGCCCATGCCGAGCAGCGCCGCAGCGCTCATGTGCCGCTGACGCACGGATGCCAGTAACGATAGCAGCACGAACGGGGTCAACGCCCCCTCCATGTGCGCCGAATTGAAGAGTTCCTTGAGGACGATCGGGTTCCACCAGTAGAGCGCACACCACACCGGATGCCGGCCCGTGGCGGCCAACAGCTTCACAATGACGTAGAGCGACACCAGGTCGGCCACCAGCAGCACCAGCCGCCAGGCGTTGAGACTGAATGGTGAAATGCCATAGGCGAGTGCAAAGAAAGCCTGGGCGACCGGCGGATAGATCGATGTCAGGGCCGGATGATTGACGCGCTCGAGAACCGGACCCGCTGCATGGGCCAGGCGGCCAAGCGGGGTATCGGCCGCGGCTATTTTAGCGGCCGCGGGAGAAATGGCGTAGGGATTAAGCCCGTTCGCCACCATCGCGCCTTCCCACAGGTAGCGCTGCTGGTCGTCCTCGAGCGCGGGCTCGGTCAAGAACAGCATCAGGCGCGCGGCAAGCCCAACCGCCACGATCAGTATCATGAGCTGCCGCTGCAACGCCGTGTCGGCCCGGGGCACGCGGCGCACGAGCGGCAGCATGGCTTGGAACGCGAGGCCTGCGCCGATCAGGCCGATGGTGAGCGGCACGGCAGGAATCTCGGCAAGGCTTTTGGACCAATCAAACCAGGACCGCGCCGCCACCAGCGTCGCGGTCGTGCCCAGAACCGCGCAGGCCGCGGCTCCCCAGAACCATGCCAGGCGATGCCCATCCCACCAGCGCGGCGCGTGTTCGCGCGTCATGCCGGGCACCCGAGAAGACTTGCATTTGACCTGAAGTCTCGCCCTCGTCGGGTCTCGACACGGCCGCCGACATGCTCCTTGCCGCACAGAGCGAAACTTACGACATTGCGCTTGGCGCGTCGCGTCACTGGGATCACAGCAAGCAAGGATGATGGCCCGTGCCGGATCGCTTCACGCTCGGGAGGGAGGAATGGCTCGCGCTGCCGGATCTGGGGTTGCCGGCGATCCGGGCCAAAATCGATACCGGCGCTCGGACGTCGGCGTTGCACGCAGTCCACGTCGAGCCTTTCGGGCCCGCCGACCAACCCAAAGTGCGCTTCAAGGTGCATCCGATCTCAGGCCGCGACGACGTTGAGGTCGCCTGTATCGCAGATCTGATCGACCAACGCGAGGTGACGAGCTCCAATGGCGAAAGCGAACGTCGTCCTGTCATCAGGACGACGCTCAGCATCGGGGGACGGAGCTGGACGATCGAGGTGACGCTCACCAACCGGATGGGCATGAGCTATCGCATGCTGCTGGGGCGGCAGGCGATCCTCGAGGACATGATGGTGGACCCGGCATCCTCATTCCGCCATCCGCGGCTCAGCGACAAGGTGTATCTCGCCTTGCCGCGGCGGCCCGAACCCAGACGGAAGCTGACCATCGCCATCATGACCCGACTGCCCAACAACGCCAGTACCCGCCGCCTGGTGCGGGCGGCCGAGCAGCGCGGCCATGCGGCGCTGCTGATCGACCGATCGCACCTGTCGCTCTACATCGATGCCCTGCAGCCCGCGGTCTACATGGATGGCGCCACGATCGCCGGCATCGACGCCATCGTGGTGCGGGCTGGCCGCACGCTGAACACGTTTTCGCTGGCCGCCGTGCGGCAGCTCGAGATCCTGGGCGCCTACGCCATCAACCCAACCGATGCGCTGGCCCGCCTCGGCGACGTGCTGACGTGGCGGCAGACGCTGGCCCGGGCCGGCATACCCGTTCTCGAAACCGCGGTCAGCCATCGGGCGGCGACGGCGCGCTCGGCCGAAACACACGTGCTGGCGGATGGCAGCCAAACGCTGTCGTCTCGGCCACGATTGCGCTTTGCAATCATTGCCGGTCGAGCCGTGGCAGCCCTGATGCAGCAACCGCGCTCAGCCTTCGACGAAGAGGCCGAGTGGACCTTGATCAGCGAAGACTACGGGTCCGATAGTGATCCGGCGCGCCTCATGGCTCAAAAGGCGGCCACGGCCTTGGGCCTTGGGCTGTCGGCCATCGACGTCGTACCCCTGCCGCCGGGGCCGATCGTGGTCGATGTCATGGCGAGCCCGTCCATCGCCTTGTTCGAGCGGCTGACGGGGGTCGAACTGGCCGATGCGATCCTGTCGCACATCGAAGGCGCGGTGCGGCTGCAAAGCCCGCGCGGCAGCGAGTGATGCTGCCTCCCGCATCACTCGAATCCTCGAGAACAAAGATTGAACAAATCCTCGAATCGAGGCATGTTCATTTTATGTTCTCAAGCGTCAACGCCTCTCCCGAGCCGTTGAGATCCCCTCAT
>JBKJYG010000516.1:0-3248 GCA_046715905.1 Hyphomicrobiaceae bacterium
GTCCAGCCGTGCGTCGACGCGCAGCCATCCCGCCGTATCGCTGGATACGCGCCAGGCCCAACTCACGCGGCGACGATATCCCGGTGACCCGCGCATCCCGGTGCCGCACGACCAGTGGACGTTTGCCCGCATCGAGGGCGGGGCCGGCCTCGACAATCAAGGCGCCGAATACGCGGTCGTGCCGTCGGATCAAAGCATCTACATGCCGGGCGGCTTTGCCCCGGGGTGGATCTACGAGCTCGTTTATGAGGGCCGCGATCCCTTGGTGCTGGGTCTGGGCCACGTCGTCGTGCGCGATCTCGTGGCCTTCCTGCGCTCAGGCAAGCCGGATTCGGCCGGCCGAGCCAATCCCGTCGGACGCGCGATGGACAAAGCCTATGGATGGGGACGATCGCAGACCGGGCGTTGCATCCGCGATTTCGTGCATCGCGGCTTCAATGCCGACGCGGCTGGCCGGCGCGTGTTCGATGGCCTGCTGCCGCATGTCGCCGGCGGTGGCCTGATGTGGATGAACCATCGCTTCGCCAACGTCATCATTTCCGCCGGCCAGCAATACGAAGACCACGAGAACCCGGCCGATCGGTTCCCGTTTTCATACGCGCAATCAACGGATCATCTGACCGGCAAGACGGACGCCATCTGCAAGCGGCCGGATACCGATCCACTCATTCTGCACACGCAAACCGCGACCGAGTACTGGCAGCGGCGCGGGAGCCTGGTGCACACGGATACCCGCGGCAATGATTTGGACTTGCCCGCCAACGTCCGCGCCTATCTGTGGTCGTCCTCCCAGCATTTCGCCGATCCGCTGCTGAAGACGCCCGCGCGAGGGATCTGCCAGAACATTCAGAACGTCGTTTGGACGTCGATGTTTTTTCGCGCCATGCTGGCCGCGCTCGATGCCTGGGCGAGCCACGGGACGCTGCCGCCCGACAGCCGCGTGCCCCGCCGAGCCGATGGCACGCTCGTCGAGGCCGAGGTGTGGCGGCAGAGCTTTCCAGCCATTCCCGGGGCGGCGGTGCCGCGCGAACCCAATACGCTCGAGCGGCTGGACTTCGGGCCGGATTTCGACCACGGCCTGCTTCGCGAGCCCCCGCGCCGGACGGGTCAGCAATACGCGGTGCTGGTGCCCGCCGTCGACGCTGACGGCAATGATCGTGCGGGCGTGCGCGCGCCGATGGTACACGTGCCGCTGGCGACCTATACCGGCTGGAACTTGCGCTCACGCGGCTTTGGCCACGGCGCCACGCATGAGTTCACCGGCAGCACCATCCCGTTCGCCGCCACATCTCAGGAGCGGCGCGTTACGGGCGATCCGCGGCTGTCCGTGCAGGAGCGGCATGCCGATAGGAAAGCGTACCAACGTGCCATCGGCAACGCGGCTCGCGAACTCGCGGCGGCCCGCCTCATGCTCGATGAAGACGTCGAACGCTGCATTGCGGCCGCTGCAAACTGGCATGCACCCAGGCACGATGTTGATCTGGATTGAGCCGACGCGGGCCGCGCCGTCATTTCCCTGCCGCCACCCTACGTTCCAAATCGTCGTCGTGCTTGGACTTGGATCGAGCTAGTCTGCCAGCGTTGGTCGGGGCTGGCTTGATGGTCGGGCCGCTGGGCTAACCCAAAAAGAGAGGCAAGGGAGTGAGACAGATGAAAACAAGGCGCTGGATAAGTGCGCTGACGGTGACGGCTGGACTGCTCATGGCGCAACCGGCAATCGCTCAAACGGCGCAGAAGCTGCGCTTCCAGGCAAGCTTTCCGTCATCGAGCACATTCTTTGACACCTTCAAGTACTGGGCTGAACGCGTCAAGGTCATGTCGGGCGGGCGTCTCGAGATCGAGGTGCTTCCGGCCGGAACGGTGGTCCCGGCTTTCGAGGTTCTCGACGCCGTGCACAAGAAGGTCATCGACGGCGGGCATACAGCGGCCGCCTACTGGGTCGGCAAACATCGAGCAGCCGCTTTGTTTGGCCCAACGCCGGGCGGTCCCTTCGGCTTCGACATCCTCGACTACCAGGGTTGGCTGTATCATGGCGGCGGCCTCGAACTCTACAACGAGTTCTATCAAGTGGTTCTGCAGCGCAATGTGGTGCCGATTCCCATGGGCACCGTCGCCAATCAGGCACTCGGCTGGTTCAAGACCCCTGTCAAGAGCTGGGAGGATCTCAAAGGCCGCAAGTGCCGCGAAACCGGACTTACGGCGGAGGTCTACAACAAGGCCGGCATGGCCGTCGTCAACATGCCGGGTGGGGAGATCGTGCCGTCTGGAGAGCGCGGCGTGATTGAGTGCGGAGAGTGGGTCGGACCGGCCGAAGACATGAAGCTCGGCCTGCATACGATCTGGAAATACCTCTATATGCCGGCCACGCACGAGCCGGCGACCTCGCTTGAGCTGCTGATCAACGGCGATATTTGGAAGGCTCTCGCACCCGATCTGAAGGCGATCGTGCAAGCCGCGACGTGGGAGGCGACCTTCAAGAACGAAATGATACTGCACAAGCTCAATGCCGAGGCCTTGAAGGAACTCAGGGAGAAGCACAACGTCAAGATCGAGCGGACTCCCGAAGACATTCTGAGAAAGACGCTGGAAGCCTGGGACGAGATTGCCAAGGTCGAAGAAGGCAAGAACCCTTTCTTCAAGAAGGTCTATGACAGCCAGCGGGCCTATGCCTCGCAAGTCGTCCCGGCGCGTCGTGCCATCGCGCTCGATTACAGCTACGGCGCCAACTATTACTGGCCCGAAAAGAAATGAGCGAGGCCTGGACCAAGACGATCGGATGCGTGCGCGGGGCATCCCGGCCCCCGCCGTGACGTTGGCTTGGGATGGCACACCGGCCAACCCCCGCACGAAGCTCAGCCGAAGTGCCGCGGCTTGGCCTTGCGCAGCTCCGGCAGCAGCTCATCGGAGATCAGGCGCATGCTCTGCAGCGCGGTAGATGCGGGCATGCCGGCCCAGTTGGTGCGAAGGACGAAGTGGCTGCAGCCAAGTTCCTTCCAATAGGGCTCGAGCTGGGTCAAGCAGTCCTCGGGCGAGCCCAGGACGAAACGGCCTTCCGACAGCGCCTCGAAGGAACGGCTGAAATCCGCGTCGTCGGGCATCACCTTGTCCTGGCCCCACTTGGCATAGTCGCGATATTTGCCGCCGAGGTAGGGTGCTGCCATCTCGATCGCCGTGCGGCGATCCTTGGCGACGAACACTTCCTTGAAGACCGGCAGGTCCTTCGGAAAAGGTTTGCCGCAGATGCGCAA
>JBKJYG010000517.1:0-3766 GCA_046715905.1 Hyphomicrobiaceae bacterium
GCGGTTCAAGAAGGTCTCGGCGGCCAATGAGATCTTGAGCGATGCTGAAAAACGCCGCCGCTACGACCGAGGCGAGATCGATGCCGCGGGCGAACCCCGGCGCTATGCAAGGCAGTATGGCGCTGGAGCGGCCGGCCAACGATCAGGACGGACAGATGCCGATTTCGGCTTTGGTGATGTGTTCTCGGATCTCTTCGGCCAACGGGGCCAACGCGGGGCCGGTCCCAGCTTCAGCATCAAAGGTCAGGATCTGCGCTACACGCTGGAGGTCGATTTCCTGGAGGCCATCAACGGCAGCAAGAAGCGCGTCACCATGCCCGAAGGCGGTGAGCTCGACCTCTCGGTGCCCGAGGGCGTCAGCGACGGGCAGGTGCTGCGGCTGAGGGGCAAGGGTGCGGCCGGGTTGCGGGGCGGCGAGGCGGGGGATGCGCTGGTCGAGGTCCGGGTTCGCCCGCACGCTGAGTTCAAGCGCCTCGGCGAGGATATCGCCGTCGAAGTGCCGATCAGTATCGATGAAGCCGTTCTGGGCGCCAAGATCGAGGTCGCCACGGTCAACGGACGGGTCACCCTCAGCATCCCGAAGGGTACGAGTTCGGGCCGTGCTTTCCGGCTGAAGGGTCGCGGCGTGCGCAATCCGGCAACCGGCGTCACGGGGGACCAGATCGTCACGACGAAGATCGTGCTGCCGCAGACGATCGACGATTCGCTGGCGTATTTTCTTGCCGAATGGCGTCAGAAAAACGCCTACGATCCCGGGCGCATCGGGTGAGGCTTGATCATCGGACGGGCTTGGCCGGAATCGGCTCGCCGCTGGCTTTCTTAGCGCGCGCCCGCTCGTAGATCCCTTCCACGTCCTTCAGGTTATCCTTGATGGTCTGGATCCGCGTCTCGCCGGCGGGGTGCGTGGACATCCATTGCGGCGGCACGCGCCGGTCCGCACTGTTCGAGGCGGCGCCGCTCATCTTCTGCCACAGCGAGATGCCGGCGGCCGGATTATAACCGGCGCGCGCGGCCAGCTCCATCCCGACCAGGTCGGCCTCGGTCTCGTCGCTGCGCGAAAAACGCAACGTCAGCAGGTTGCTGCCCGCCGCGCCGATCGCTTCTCCGGCGTGGCCCAGGATCAAGGCTCCGAGCAGGCGCCCGCCAACATTGGTCAGTGTCGATTTCACCGCCCGGGCCCGGGCGTGCTCGCGCAGAGCATGGGCGATCTCGTGTCCCATCACCATGGCCACTTCGTCGTCGGTGAGCTGCAGGCGGTCCAGAATGCCGGTGAAGAAGGCGATCTTGCCACCGGCATGCAGAACGCGTTGATGTTATTGGATCGGATTGTTACCACCTCCCAGCGCCAATCCTTGGCCCGCGGGTTCCATTTCTCGGCAAACGGCAACATCTCGCGCGCAATACGACGCAGGCGCTCATTCTGCGGATGATTTGGGGGCAGGAGCGCTTGTTTCTGACCCGCTTGCTGTTTCAGCGCCGTGAACTGCTGCACGGCCGAGTTCTCGAGCTGGGCGGCGGGGACCAACCGGCGAAGATAAGACGGATTGCCGATCCGGACACCTTCGTCCGGCTCGCGGGCCGAACCGGGCACCGCGCCGGCAAGCGCCAGCATCAGTCCCACGGCCAACGTCAACCATTTCCGTTGCATGAGCGTTTCTCCGCGACCCGTGATGCGTCGGGGCGTCACCCGGACGTGCTCTTCTATAAGAGGCCGGGCCACGGAGTTCCAGGCAGCAGCGGCAGGCTTACACGATAAAACAGCGTGACACTGGGCCTGCTGCAATGCGATCGGCGGCTGTCCTACCCTGGTGCTGGTCGAGATTTGAGGAGGTGGCGATGATCGGCCGACGCGAGGCGGTCGTAAAGGTGGTGCCCGAGATCGCGCAAATCGACCGCGCGAGCTGGGACCGGTTGGCCAATCCCGATGCCGCAACCCACGATCCGTTCGTCTCGCATGCGTTCCTGCAGGCGCTCGAGGATGCCGAAACCGTGACCCGCCGCACCGGCTGGATGCCGCAGCACCTCGTTCTCGAGCAGGCCGGCCAGATCACGGGCGTGATGCCTTGCTATGTCAAAAGCCACAGCAAGGGCGAGTACATCTTCGATTACGGATGGGCGGAGGCCTACGAGCGCGCGGGCGGGCACTATTATCCAAAGCTGCAAGCCGCCGTGCCGTTCACGCCCGTGCCAGGCCGACGCTTGCTGGTGGGAAACGAGCCCGGCACGGTCGAGCGCGAGCGATTGCTGCTGGCCGCTGGCATCGAGCGGGCCGGGCAGATCGGCGCGTCCTCGCTGCACCTGACCTTTCTGACGCACGGGGAATGGGAGCGCGCTGGCGCGTCGGGTCTTCTGCAACGGACCGACCAGCAATTCCATTGGCAGAATAACGGCTATGCCAGCTTCGACGATTTTCTCGGCTCGCTGGCGTCGCGAAAGCGCAAGGCCATCCGCAAGGAGCGGGCGGAGGCGTTGGCCGAAGGGCTCACCATTCATCGCCTGGGCGGCACCGATCTCAAGGAGGAGCACTGGGACGCGTTCTTTGGCTTCTACATGGATACCGGGGGCCGCAAATGGGGCCGCCCTTATCTCAATCGGCGGTTCTTCTCACTCCTGGGCGAGGCGATCCCCGAGCGGTGCTTGCTCGTGCTGGTGCAACGCCACGGACGCTGGATCGCGGGCGCCCTCAACATGATCGGAGGCGATTGCCTTTACGGGCGCTATTGGGGCGCCATCGAGAACCATCCCTGCCTGCATTTCGAGGTCTGCTATTACCAGGCCATCGAGTTTGCCATTGCCAACAAGCTGCAACGCGTCGAGGCGGGCGCGCAAGGCGAGCACAAGCTCGCCCGAGGCTACATGCCGACACCGACCTACTCCGCGCACTGGATTGCCGATCCGGGCCTCAAGCGCGCCGTCGACCGCTATCTCAAGGAGGAGCGCCGGCACATGGCGGCGCAGCGGGACGCCCTGGCGGCGTATGGCCCCTACCGCAAAATCAGCGCCGACGACCTGTGAGGCGAGCCTTAAACCCGGAACGCGAATGTCACCAGATCGGGCACCGGTCGCAATGCCAGATAGCCGCTTGTCGCCGCCGAGGCGAGCACGACAACGGCCATCACGGAAGCAACGAAACGGCGCAGGGGTAAGCGCGCCGACCGCGTTGCATCGAGACGACCGGCCTGACGGTCGATCACCGACGTTGCGCCGTACCGCGCGGCGTGTGAGGGCATGGTGAACATCAGACCAAGCTTCCATGGCCGCGGCTGCCAATGCGTTAAGGCCGAAGCGCAATTGTCAGATGTGGTGGACGAAGCGTTAACGCCAGAGCCATCGTGCGGCGGCCCGACTTGACGGAGGCGTCGGCGGGCCCGCAGAAAGACACGTCAGCTACTTCGGGAGCGTCAGCCATGGCGTATGACACGAACAACATTTTCGCCAGAATTCTGCGCGGCGAGCTGCCAGCCCAGACCGTGTTCGAGGATGCGGAGACGTTGGCGTTCATGGACATCATGCCCCGTTGTCAGGGGCACACGCTCGTCATCCCCAAAACGGCGACGCGCAATATTCTCGATGCCGCGCCCGGGCAGATGCAGGCGTGTTTGCAGACCGTGCAGCGGGTGGCAAAGGCCCAGCTCGCGGCGTTCTCAGCGCACGGCGTGACGATCCAGCAGTTCAACGAGCCGGCCGGCGGGCAGGTCGTCTTCCACCTGCATTTCCACATCCTGCCGCGCTGGGACGGGGTCAGGCTGGAGCCGCATACGGGTCG
>JBKJYG010000518.1:0-3619 GCA_046715905.1 Hyphomicrobiaceae bacterium
ATGGACGAGATCGGGGTTGACCTCAAGGCCCATTCCCCCCGCACGCTCAAGGACCTAGACGACAGCACGTTCGATCTCATCATCACGCTGTCACCTGAAGCCCATCACCAGGCGCTGGAATGGACCCGCACCATGGCTGTCGATGTCGAATACTGGCCGACATTCGATGCCTCGTTCCTGCAGGAGGAGGGCACCCGCGACCAGATCCTGCATGCCTATCGCGGCGTGCGCGACGGGCTATTCGAGCGCATCAAGGCGAGGTTCGGCTTCGCAGGCGGGCCCTCGGTGTAGACCGCGCCGGCGAACTTGATCAGGGCAGCGGCAGCAGGCCGGGCTTGGCGCCCTCGGGCAACGGCGCATGGCTCACGTTCAGGATCATGGCCAGCAGGCTGTAATAGCCATGGATGCCGATCAGGTCGATGATGCCTCGCTCGCCGAACGCCGCCAGCGTCCGCTGGTAGGTCGGCTCCGAGACGGTGCGCGTGCGCGTCAGCTCGTCGAGGAAATGCCAGATCGTGGCCTCATCAGCCGCCATGTCTGAGGGACGGCGGCCTTCGGCGATGGCGGCGATGATGGCGGGCTTCAGCCCGGCCTTCGCCGCGATCTGGCTATGCGCGTGCCATTCGAAGTTCTGCGACCAGAGCCTCGCCGTGATCAGGATGGCCATTTCCGACAGCCGCGTTTCGAACGCGCTGTTGAAACGCAGATACTCGCCCGTCTTCTGCAGGCGGTCCATGAAATCGGGGCTGCGCAGCAGCGGGATGAACGGACCCACGAGATGGCCGCGTGGCCCGGCCATGATGTCGGCGACGACCCGCTTCTGGATGTCTGTCATCTTGTCGGCGGGAATGGGCGGCATGCGGTTGGGCTTCGACATGAGGACAGCAGGCTCCGATGGCTGATAGGGCTCGGCGTGACGTGCCGGATGCGGCAGTGTATCGTTGTCGGGCGCTTCGGAACAAGCCAAGGATGAGGCCCGCCGCCCGACCGGTGCAGCGCCGACTCTAGCCCGCTTCGCATTGTGCGACCTGTCCTCACCCTTGACGCCGGACCCGACCGCCGCCACACCCCAGCATCCGAGATCACCACCGCCATGACCTCAGCCAAATCGGCAATCCTCAACCTCTTCGGCCGATCCGACCCCGCCCAGCGGGAGAGCTTGCGGCAACTGCGCGCGCGCACTAAGTCCGTCGGGCGGCGATCCGAACTGAGGCCGCGCCTGGTGCTGGCCAGCGCCAGTCCCCGCCGCATGATGCTGCTGTCCCAGGTGGGCGTCGAACCCGACGCGCTCCGCCCGTCATCGATCGACGAAACCCCGCGGCGCGCGGAAATGCCAAGGACGCTCGTCAGCCGTTTGTCACGGGCCAAGGCCGAAGCCGCGCGCGATCTTATCGCCAACGACAAGGATCTGGCGGAAGCTTATATTCTGGCTGCCGACACGGTCGTGGCTCAAGGCCGCAACATCTTCGGCAAGCCCAAGACCGTCGATGAGGCGCTGGCCATGCTGCAGCGTCTATCGGGACGATCGCATCGCGTCTTGACGGGCATTTGCCTCATTACGCCCGCCGACCGGCCGCGGCTGAAAATCGTGGACAGCCGCGTTCGCTTCAAACGGCTGTCGAACGAGGAAATCCAAAGCTATCTGGCCTCGCGCGAATGGCGGGGAAAAGCCGGCGGCTATGCCATTCAGGGCCTGGCTGGCTGCTTTGTCCAGAAGCTTGTCGGGTCCTATACCAACGTCGTCGGCCTGCCGCTCACCGAAGTCGTGCAGATGCTGGTGGGCGAGGGTTTTCCGATCCATTTCAACTGGCTCAAGGCCGACGAGGCCGAGCCCGAGTAGGTAAGCAATGACGACAGACGATGATCGACCCGAAGCGGCGCGCGGCCGCTGCCCGACCTGCGGCAAACCCAGCAGCGCGACCGAGCGTCCGTTCTGCTCACGCCGCTGTGCCGATGTCGATCTGGCGCGCTGGTTCGGGGGCACGTACGTCATACCGGGCGGGGCGGTCGACGCGGACGAGGATGGCGACGGCGGCGAGGTCGACCGGCAGTTGTCGAGCGGCGATGAGCCGAGAGACGGCGGCCAGAGCAACCTCGGGAGAGAAAAACGCCATGCAGATGACTGACATCCCGTTCGGCACCACCGACTGGTCGGCGGTCCAGCCCACCGAGCATCGGGGCGAGACCGGCATGGCCACCTGGCGCACGTGCCAGTTCGGCAGCGTCCGGGTGCGCATGGTCGAGTATTCGCCGAACTATCTGGCCGATCATTGGTGCGAGAAGGGCCATATCCTGCTGGTGCTCGACGGCGAACTGGAGACGGAGCTGGCCGACAGCCGCCGCTTCGTTATGAAGTCCGGGCAGAGCTATCAGGTGGCCGACAAGGCCGAGCCGCATCGCTCACGCACGGGTCCGGGCGGGGCCAGGCTGTTCATCGTCGATTGACCCAAAAAGACCGCGCGTCTCTCACAAAACCAGCGGCGCGCCGTGGCGCAGGATTTCGGTCACCTGGGGCGTATAGCCGTTATCGGCGCCGTGCAGCACCAGTCCCGGCAGCAGCCGGAGCGGCGCACGGCTCCCCTTGCGTCCCTGCACGATCACGCGATGCGCGGGCTCCTCTTGGCGCGGGTGCAGCGGCAGCACCTTGAGGTCGCCGAAGCGCGTGTCGAGCGCGGCCAGCAGCAGGCCGAGACCGTCGGCGCGGTGGATGAGGGTCACCGTGCCCGACGCGGTTGCCGTGGCCGTGAGGAACCGCGCCCAGCTCTCCCATCCGTGGCGGCTGATCTGATGCGCCGCCGCCTTCAAGGCCGACGCGGGCGGCGTCCCCGCGCCCTGCTGAGTGTAGGGTGGATTGGCCAGCACGTGGTCGAACGACGACGGCAGCAGCGGCGCCGTCGTCTTCGAGCCCAGCGCACCGCCCACCGCCTCGATGTCGGCCACGACCACCTCGACCCGGGCTTTGAGCCCGTTCCGCTCGGCGTTCTGGCGCGCCAGATCGGCCAGCTCCGGCTGACGCTCGACGAGCACCGCCGAGGCCTCGGGAAACCGCTGGACAACCGACAGCCCAACGACGCCGACGCCGGCACCCGCATCCAGCACCCGTGCCCCGCCCGGCCCTGCTCTCGTGTTGCTCAGCGGCGCCGCGGCAGCCAGCAGCACGGCATCGATGCCGGCGCGATAGGCGGCCCGCAGCTGCAGGATCTGCAGCGCGCCGCCAAGAAACGCATCGTCGGTGAAGGGGAGCGGCTGGATCACAGGTCATGCCTTGGTGGATCGTGCCTCAACTTACAAAGCCAAACCTCCGCCCATCGAATGACCCGTCAAGCTCACATTTGCGGCTAGCGAGTCTCCGCCTCCAACAGCCTTATAGAACTCGATCGCCAACCGCGCCTGATCGCTTAACGGAGATCCCACACCCACGCCCCAGCCACGCACGAGATCGCTGCCGATTGGTCAGAACGGATTGACGAGGATACTATCCGTCCCGCGGTAGGAGATCACCGTCTGCCCGTTCCACGTGTAGGCCTGCGCGAAGAAGCCCGCGGCTTGATATCCTTGAGGCAGCACGTCTGTCCGGAGCGTCGCCGTGCCAACTTGGCTACCGTCGACTATGATACCC
>JBKJYG010000519.1:0-3048 GCA_046715905.1 Hyphomicrobiaceae bacterium
GGATACTGCTCCACCGCACGCGCATTGATCTTGTCGTCCACGTCGGTGATGTTGCGCGCATAGGTGATGTGCGCCTCGCCGTAGACGTGCCGCAGCAGTCGAAACAGCACGTCGAATACGATTACCGGCCGGGCGTTGCCGATGTGGGCGAGATCGTAGACCGTGGGTCCGCAGACGTACATGCGCACGTTGGCCGGATCGATCGGCGTAAATGCCTCTTTACGGCGTGTCAGCGTATTATACAGGGTCGGTTGGATCGGCGAAGAACGAGAGGACGCGGACATTGAGGAACTTCCTGGGCCGGCGGGCGGGAAGCCGTTCTTCGGCTTCGTACCGGCCAAGAAGCGCGCCTCGCGCCAGCAATGATCTGCTAGCTCGCAATGCTGCGTGTCGAGCCGCAACACTCGGCGGCGGCGAATGGGCGGATGGCTCGCATCATGTCGCACGGTATGGGGCACCGGGCGGGCGCCGGTCAAGACCATCGTTGGGCTAAAGCTGAGGTGCGGCTCAGGTAAACTGCACCTCGACGCGCCCGAGCGATCCGAAATCGCCGACGGCCCGCACGCCCCGACCGACATATTGGATGCCGGTCATTGATCCGGTCGTCAAAATCTGGCCGGCGCTCACGCCCGTCCCCTGCCTGGCGAGTGCGTTGGTCAACCAAAGCAGGGCATTGATGGGATGCCCCAGGACGAGGGCTCCCGTGCCTTCCGCAATCACCACGCCATCAACGAGCTGCCGCGTGCAATGGGACGCCAGATCGACCTCGCGCCAGCTCTTGACGGGTTCGCCCAGCACAATGCCGCCATTGACACCGCAGTCCGCGATCGCCTCGCCAACGCGATCGAACGGAAGGGAAGCAAATCGGGGCGTGATAATCTCAAGGGCCGGAACGAGGCTATCCACTGCGGCCAGTACGGCCTCCAACGCATGCCCCTCCTTGCGCGCAGGCAGACTGCGGCCGAAGTGGAAGGCAAACTCGACTTCCAAACCGACCTTTACAGGTTCACTCTCCGGTCCAGCCTGGGTGAAGGAACCCGCTGGTGCTGATGCCGGGCTCTTCAGCACCGTCGAGGAAAAAATGGGTCCCAAGAACGGCTCCGTCAGCCCGAATCTTGCCTGTATCGCACCAGCCGTTGCACCAGCCTTCCATCCAGCGATGGGTTCACCCCACTGCGTGATGAACGCCCTTTGAACCTCGTAGCCCTCCTGGGGCCCCGAAGGTCTGCAATCGGCCGGAAGGCCCGCCAGGGGCTGGCGTTCGCGCCGGGCTTCAACCAGAGCACGGGCGGCGCGATGAATACTGTCGGGCGTCATCATACGGCTCCTGAATGGATCTGCGGACCTTGGGGGCCAAATATAAACGTATGCTTGCGTCGGCGCTGGGTTTTCATTGGCTGTGTTGGGGCCGCATGCCGCAATTGATCCTAATTGACCGCGTATTGCACCACGACCATGATCCGACGGGCAAGCTCGAGTTTGATTTGAAGTGGCTGGTTGCACGCACTACATCAGGTTTTTGAGCAGGTGGCTGGTGACTGTCAGCATCTCTTGGCCTCGACGGACCGCACGGTGGCTGAGCGTGGCGCTGAGCCTGTCCTTGCTGGCTGCCTCCGTCCTGCCAAGCGCTGTGCCGGCCAATGCCCAGTCCGGGTGGTGGCCTTGGGCCGACAAGACCGAACCGCGTCCCCCTCCCCGTGAACCGGTTTATCGCGGACCGCCACCGATACCGGGGCCGCCGCCAGGGTTGGGCCCTGCCCCCATCCCGGGACCAAATGCCAGCCCGCAGGCCGGAGGCAAATCGGGCATTTGTTTCCAGCTCGAGCAGCGCCTCGTTCAGGAAACGCAACGTGGAACCTCTCCCCGCGAGCAGTTGCCGCGAATCGAGGGGGAGCTTCGGCAAGCCGATCGTGCCGTTCAAACCGGCCAACTCCAGCTCGAACGCAGCGATTGCTTCGATCAATTCCTGTTTTCAAAGACCCTGCGCCGCACGCGGCAATGCGCGGATCTCGCAAGCCAGGTTGAAGCAGCCAAACGCAAGGTCGCCGACCTCGATGTGCAGCGCCAGCAGATCCTGGGCTCTCGCGATCGGTCCTATCAAGATGACATCTATCGCGAACTCGCGCGTAACAGTTGCGGTGCCGATTACGCGCGAGAGGCGCAGCGCCGGGGCGGGCAGAACCCGTTCTCGTTGCTCTGGCAAGACGAGGACACGGGCCCTTCCGGCCGTGGCAACGAATTCGGAACCCTGCCGTTCGCCACCTACCGTACCGTGTGCGTACGGCTGTGTGATGGCTACTATTTCCCGATCAGCTTTTCGACCCTTCCCAATCATTTCCAGCGGGATGCCGACGCTTGCCAATCGAAATGCGCAGCTCCGGCTGAGCTTTTTTTCCACCAAAACCCGGGCGCCGCGATGGAACAAGCCGTATCGGCTCGCGAAAAGGCGCCTTACACGAGCCTCAAGACCGCCTTCCGGTATCGCAAAGAATACGTTCCAGGCTGCTCGTGCAAACAGGCCGAGTATACGCCGTCACCCGCCGACCGCGGCGACAAGAGAGCGGAGGCACCTCCTCCGCCGCCGGCTAAGTCGGCTCCGCGCTGACGGGCTTGGTGTCGCACGCGACTTGCGTCAGCACATGACGCCAGTTCATAGCGCCAGCACATGGCCGAGACGACTTGACCTCGGCAGCCTCTTCCACACGGTGCTTGGAACAGCTATTATCGTTTTCTTGTGGATAATGAGTATTGTCTGGATCTGAGGTTAACCGAGATGTGTCCCGATGGCATGCAATCGGGATTGAACAGCGCCCTTGCGCTTCGCGCCATCCGGATCGACGAATGGTCGGATGTCAGGTTTTTGCATGCCTCGTTCCTTCAGAGACTAGCCGGCGAGGCCGACAGCCTGCAATTCGGGTCAGCGGCGGATTACGTCTATACGCCCGAGTACACCGAGCGCCTGATGGGCAGTAATTTGACCGGCGCATGGATCGATCGGACGCTCGTTGGAACCTGTGGCTGGCAACCGGGCGATGATAAGGGGCCGTC